>NZ_JCAKMW010000007.1:0-120883 GCF_059515805.1 Acinetobacter sp. CY05
TGTAGTGGTCAACAAATATTGGACACAGTTTTAAGTTCATTTTCAGCCTGACAAGGACTGATACCATCGTTAAATCGATGAGGTCGTATCTGATTGTAGTATTCCATCAGATACAGACCAACATCTAGCTTCGCTTCTTCAATTGAGCTGTATCCCAATTTGGGAATCCACTCAGTCTTGAGACTTCTAAAAAGCCTTTCTGTTGGGGCATTGTCCCAACAGTTTCCTTTACGACTCATACTTTGTTGCATGGCGTAGCACGCCAACCTATGCCGAACTAAAAGGCTTTTATATTGGCTGCCTTGATCAGAATGGAAGATCACGCCACTCGGTTTACCTCGCCGATGCCATGCTTCATCTAATGCCTTAATGACTAAATGTTGGTCTGCTTGGGACGACATAGACCAACCAATCACTCGACGAGCATACAGATCAAGAACAACTGCAAGATAAGCCCATGTTTTACCTGTCCAAATATAGGTAATGTCACTGCTCCACACATGATTAGGCTGAACAGGTTTAAATTGCCTGTTTAATATATTTGGAACAGCAGGGACTTCAGCTACGTTGCTTTGATATTTGTACTTCTTACGTTGTTTGGAAACAAGACCTGATTCACGCATTAACTTACGTACCAGATAGCGTCCAATCTTAATGCCCTGATTCAACAACATAAATCGAATTCCCCGACTACCAAGAGAGTGACGACTTTGCTTAAATAGACTTTTAATCATCACTTTAAGCTTGATACGATCTGGATGAGGAGTTTTACTTGTTGAACGGTAATGGTAATAGCTTGAACGCAGTACACCAAAGGCACGACAGATTAATTTAACAGAGCTTAGCTTTCTTAATTGATCAATCAACGCATATGTTTGAATTCGTCTGACATTAAGAGAGCTGTAGCCTTTTTTAGGATCATCTTCTCCTGCTCGAGTTGATGGATACGAGCTTTAAGTTGTTGTATTTCCCTTTGCTCAGCTGTTAGAGCAGGCATTGTTGGAGATTGTCCTGTTCGTTCAAATTGAAGTTGATCAACCCAACGTTTTAATGCTGTCTGCCCAACATCTAAAGCACGACAGGCCTGTAAAATTGAATAGCCTTGATCAAGTACAAGGCTTGCTGCTTCTAATTTGAATTCTGGAGTAAATGTTCGTCTTGTTCTCATTGAGCACCTCTTTGGTGAATACATTATCACCTAAATTGGTGTCCAACTTTATTAAACCACTACAAACTAGGCTTATCCATGATTCAGGTTATATTAGCCCAACTCATAATCAGCCTTTATAAAATTCATTTCAATAAATTTACACACGAGTTACATGAAGTTTCTTAATCTTACAAAAATGAGTCATATGCAAGCCCGTTTGATTAAAAAATAATCTCAAGTATTACATTTTTTAAATTTCCTATATTTATTGATCTGATTTTCCTATGGTGTTGAGCAAACCTTGAACGCTTATGGAGAACAAATACACAGATGCTAGACTTTAAAACACATGTTATACACGGCGCAATTTTCGATATGGACGGTACGATGTTCGATACTGAACGTCTACGTTTCAATACTTTACAACAAGCATCAAAAGAACTGATTGGGGTAGAATTTTCGCATGATTATCTTATGCAATGTTTAGGCTTAAGTGCCAAAAGCGCAGAGCAGCTCGCTCAACAACAATATGGAACCGATATTCCCTACGCATTGATTCGTAAACGTGCTGATGAGTTAGAACTAGAGCATGTGCGACAATATGGCGTTCCTGTGAAGCCCGGCTTAGTACAGGTACTTGAACGCCTACGCAAATCTGGCTTAAAGATGGCTGTTGCGACTTCAAGTCGCCGTGCGATTGCAGAAGAATATTTAATTAATGCCAATGTCTATAAATTTTTTGATGTTTTGGTTTGTGGTGATGAAGTACAACGGGGCAAGCCACATCCAGAAATCTTTCTCAATGCGGCTCAGAAGATTAATCTCAGTCCAAAACAGTGTTTAATGTTTGAAGACTCGGATAATGGCTTAAAATCTGCGTATGAAGCGGGTGGCATTACCATCTTGTTTCAAGATATAAAAGTACCAAGCGCTGATATGTTAGATCGAGCTGATTACTTTTACCTTGATGTCCTCAGCTACTTACAGGATCTAGATCGCTGTGTACCCATTTTACCGATGCCCGAATTACATACGCCGTTTCCACAAACTTTAAATCAACATCAAGTGGCTATTCATGGCTTTGGTGCCATTGGTGGGGGATATTTAGCGCAAGTGTTATCCCACTGGGATGGCTATACACGTCCACAAAAAATTTATGCCTCTACCCGTAATCGACTGTATCAATCTACAGTCAATGCCTTTGGCAGCTACTGCATCCGTTATGGACAGCATTCATATGATGAGCGAATTGATCATATTCAGATTGTCGATGCCCATGATCAGTCACAAATGCATGAGATGTATATTCAGTCTAGCTTAGTGGCGATTTGTTTGCCTGAAGCTGCACTGTTAGAAGACATGCCGACCATTGCAAGTGCACTGTATGCGCGTTTTAAACACTATGGCGACCAAGAACAGGGACTGACCTTGTTACTGATTTTAAATAAAGTGGGTGCCAAAACCTTATTTGAACAGGCCTTAAAACACGCCTTGCTTGAACTTACCAATCCGCAAATTGCAGCAGATATTTTAAAACGCCATTTTATCTGCGATACAGTCGTCAACCGCATGGTATCTAAGCTCTCCGAGCAAAAACTCTATCGCCAGCTTCGTATTAAATACAACATTTTTAAGCAACAGCAAGCGGAAGAGGAAAATATCCAAGTTGATTTAGATGATGCAACCGCCTTAAGTCGTGAGCAAGAACATCAAGCCGGACTCTATGTGGCTGATCTACAAAAAAACTTTCAGCCCAGCCATAGTTTGCAGCATATCGATCTCATTTTGTTCCAAGCAGAAACAGATATGCCACTGTATGTGGAAAATAACAGTCCACTCTTGAAAAAAATGCGCCAAATGCATTTGGTGGATGATATCCATCAAATTCAACTTATTAAAAACCGCCTATGGAACGGTGTACATGCCATGTTGGCTTGGTATGCCATGCTGCGAGGCCATCAAAATATTGGGGTGGCCTTAGCAGATGATCAAGTGAAACGCTTTATGCTGCAATTGCTGGCACAGGTACAACAAGGCTTAAGGCAGGCGCTTCCACAGCATAGTCATGAGTTAACTCGCTTAAGCCAAAGCTTTATGGATTCATGTTCACATGCCTATCAAGACCCATGTTTACGTGTTGGACGTGACCCTTTACGAAAGCTCACTGCCAATGAGCGTGTCTTAGGCTCTATTGCCTGTCAATTGCGTTACGGCTTAGCCTATGATGTACTGCTAAAAGGCGCTGTGCTCGGTTACGTCTATGCGATTGAGCAGGGCGAATGTGACTATGTTGAAGCCTTGCTACACTTGCAAATGCAAGTCAAACAACTTGTGCCACAGCAGCAAGCCTATAGCCGCTTATATGATGTCATCGCAGAGCATATTGAAGCTTTAATTCAACAGGACATGAGTATTCAGCAATTTATGCAACATGATTTTCAGCGCCAACTGATTTAAACACAAGCGGCTTATCTTCAAGATAAGCCGCTTTTTCTATTTAACGCTGACTTGAGTCATGCGTGGAATTTTTGGCAAATCTGCCAATGCTGGATCAAGCTCATCATCATTGACATGAACCAGCGCATCGACACGTTGTCTTAGGGCTTTAAACTCAGCGCTTTGCATCACTTCAATATCACGTGGGCGCGGCAAATCGACCTCAATAATTTCTTTGATCTCACCAGGATTGGCTTTTAAAGCCACAATGCGATCGGCCAGTAAAATGGCTTCATCCATGTCATGGGTGACAAAAATAATCGTAATATCAATATTGGCCCATAAATCCATTAAGTGCTTTTGCATTTTTTGTCGAGTATGCGGATCAAGTGCGCCAAAAGGTTCATCCATAAGTAAAACTTTGGGTTCATTGACTAAGGCACGGGCAATGGCAACACGTTGTTTCATCCCGCCTGACAATTGATGCGGATACTGATCTTCATATTTTTCTAGACCAATGATATTGATCCATTCTCTGGCATGTGCTTCTGCCAATGAATGACTTTCGCCTTTCATCAATGGCCCAAACATCACGTTTTCTTTGACGGTTTTCCAAGGAAAAAGGGTATAACCTTGAAACACCATGCCACGTTCAGGGCTTGGACCTGTCACTAAAGCATCGTTTACCCGTAATTCGCCAGAAGTGTAAGGGTCTAGACCTGCGATCACTCGGCTTAAGGTTGATTTACCACAACCTGATGGCCCAATGACACAAATAAACTCACGCTTATAAATTTTAAGATCGATTTGATTTAAAACGGTGCGCTCTGTTTTCGCTTGCTGAAATACTTGGCTAAGTTGTTTCGCTTCTAGGATCACAGGGCGCTGTTTAAGATTTTGAAAGTATGCGGCATGCATCATATTATTTTACTCCTGCTTTCCATTGAAAAAGACGTTGTCCGAGTTTCATTAGAACCACATCACAGATCAGACCAATGATGCCAATAATTAAAATTGCAGCAAATACGTTGTCGAAATTTTGGTAGCGGGCTTGTTGGGTAATAAACCAGGTAATCCCTGAGGTGCTTCCAATCAACTCTGCCACAATTAAGTAAGTCCATGCCCAGCCCAGTAATACCCTTAGATCTCGGTAAATATCAGGCAAGGCAGCAGGAATCACCACATGAAATAAGCTTTTGATTTTATTGGTGCCTAAGGTAAAACCCGCCTCGATGAGACTTTTATCGACGGCTTTGGTGGTGTTGGCAATAATTAGGATTTGTTGAAACAAAGTACCCACCACAATAATGGCGATCTTGGGTGCATCATTAATGCCCAAAATCGCGACGGCAAGTGCGCCAAAGGCAGGGGCTGGCAAATAACGAAAGAATTCAACAAAAGGTTCTGTCAGTTGTGACAAGGTTTTAGAAAAACCACACAAAATCCCTAAAGGAATACCAATCAGAGATGAAATCAAAAAGGCACTAAACACCAGTTGAATACTGTGCCATAAACTCTCATGAAACCATGGCGCATTGTCTTGCGCTGGAGCAGTGGTAAATGCGGTGACTAACGCTCGTGCAACCTCATGCGGTGCAGGCAGATAAATCGGATTGCTGAGTAGACCTTGAGGTGGCTCCAAGCCTTGATCCACGGCAATTTGTGCTTGCTGATAGAACTCTGCCCGATCTACACGGCTGTCGACTTGTAAAAAAGCACTACTACCTGCATCAGTAATGTGCACTTGAGGATGCCAAAACATAGGTAGATAGCTAATGGCACACCACATCAAAATTGGAATCAAAAAGGAGCCAAATCCAAAGAATATTTTCTTTTTTTGGCTGAGTTCTCTTGCAACATAACCCATAGCTTTGCCTTTTAGTCATACTTTTTTTAAAAAACGTAATACTAATAAGCAAAATGAATGCCATAAAAAAAAGCAGCCTAAAGGGCTGCTTGTTCAATCTTAAAGCCTTATTTGGCTTTATAAGGTGTATAAATCACATCACTAAGATCATAACCCATCGATTGCGCATAGTTTAAGTACTCTTGTACCACTGCTTTGTTTGGCTCTGGATCACGAGATAAGACCCATAAATATTTTTTCTTTGGCTCACCCACTAAAACAGTTTGATAGTCTTGGTCAATTTTTAACACCCAATAATCACCACGGGCAATCGGAATCCAACGAATCGCTTTGGGTAAGAAGCTGACTTTGAGTTTTGAGTTTGCAGGGGCATTTTGCACATAAGCTTCGGCTGTTGATTGTTTCATGCTGCCATCTGCTTTATAGCAGCGGTTATCTACATTGACGTTACCTTTGCTATTTAAACTGTAGTTGGCCGTCACGTTGTACGCACAGTCCTTTTGGAAAGTTAAAGGCTTACGTGCCACTTCATGCCATTGACCTAAATATTGATTTAAATCCAATTGATCTACGGCTTTGACTGACTCATTGGCTAAAGCTGGAGTAATCATACTTGCAGCAAGGAATGCACCAACAGTTATTTTTTTCAATTGCTTCATGTATTTATCCAAGTGGGTTGTTATTTGGCTATCATGCTGAATTTCATCTTTAATTGCATAGGGTAAATCACTTACATTTGTATACTTATTGTTCCAAAAACAGCTTAAGTGTTTTATTTTTAAAACTTATTTTTTTATATATCTATTAATAAAATACTGCAAAATGCACATAATTGGATATCTAGCCCTGCCAAATACCTAAAATGCCGGTCACAATCATATCAATGGCAATGGTACCAATGAGTAGGGCGGCCAGTCGCCCGACAATATCCACATACAAATCGATATAGCTGGAATAACGGGTTTTGAGATGATCATGTGCATATTTCATTAAGATTAACAAACTACAACTGAGCAAAAGTGTCGAAGCAATCACAGCTACGGTATGTGCAAATGGCAACTGCACACCCGTAATAACAGCAGCACTGATGGTTCCTGGACCAATCATAAACGGCATGGCAATGGTGCCAGCCAAATGCTGTGGCGCACCGCGCATGACGCCAATGGTATCCGCCCCCTCAAATACATAGCGATAACCAATCACTAAGAAAATAAGCCCACCAAAGATTTGAAACGATTCAAAACGAACATGCAGGACATCATTAAAAAAAGCTTCTCCGGTTTTTGCAAAAATTGTGAAAACAATCAGACTAATCAGACTGCCTTGGATCAACGCTTTGCTAAAGGTCGATGCATCGGTGTGGCGGATAATGCCGAGCATATAAATGCTCATTAAAAATGGGTTGAGTAAGGAAAAAAACAGCGCAAAACTATGTAACCACGGACTGGTCATGTATGTTCTCCTTCATGTTCAGGAAAGAGCGGGCGTGTTCCGGGACTACTACGATTGATATGAAGAAAGTTTAGATGACGCTCATATTTATCCAAGATATCGTTAATCACCTGTTCTTGACTGTAACCCACCAGATCATTGCCTTGAGAGCCTTCAAATAAATAGCTTTCTAAACGATAGTAATATTTTTCAGTGCGCTTACCACGTTGACTAAAACTTGGTGCGATATAGCGTACCGGCCAAATTTGATAAACGAAGTTTTCTTCTGCCTCTAAGGCAATCTGAATATCAAGATGATATAGCTCAGGTTCATCTTCTAGTGCGGTTTGAGCAAGCTGTACGCTGATACCACGTAATTCGAGTTCGTCTGCAACCGCACGCATGGCCGGTTGGCAAACACGATCTAACATTCCACGGGTTTGGCTGGCATTTGGATGTTGCATCACGCGCGTTAAGCGTCTTCGCCAATTGGAAATATCCACATTACCGACCACAGGTGCGGCACTGGCATAGGTACTGGCTTGTCGAAAATCCTCTAAACGCAAAGACTTAAATAACCCTGCTGCTACAAAGAAAATCACAAAGCTAAAAGGTAAGCCCATAATGATGGTGGCATTTTGCAGTGCTGTAATACCATTGGTCATCAACATGGCCAAGGTGAGTAAACCAATGGTAATGGCCCAAAATACACTTAGCCATCGTGGTGAATCATGATTAATATTACTAAATTTAGTGGTGAAATTACCTAGCACCAGCGCGCCGGAGTCCGCTGAAGTGACATAAAAGAGTAGACCTGTAATGGTCGCAACGCCGGCAATAAAACTAAAAAATGGGTATTGTGCCAGTAGGTCGTAGAACCCATGGGCAGGATTAGATAAAACCGTTTCAGCGAGTTGTTGATTGCCTTCAAAAATGACATTGTACAATGCACTATTACCAAAAATAGATAACCAAGTGAGGGTAAATAACAATGGAATAATGAGAGTACCGGCCACAAACTCACGAATGGTACGACCGCGTGAGATGCGGGCTAAAAATAAGCCTACAAAAGGCGACCATGCAATCCACCATGCCCAGAAAAACAGTGTCCAACTGTTCATCCACTCCTTAGGTTGCTCAAAAGGAAAGCTGGTCAAAGACAGTTTGGGGAATTGACTCAAATAGTCACCAAAGTTTTGAATCAATGCAGCCAACAAAAACTCGGTATTGCCTAACAATAAAATAAACAGCAATAAACCCACGGAAACATAAATATTAATTTCCGAGAGAATCCGTAAACCTTTATTGACCCCTGTCACGACAGAAATAATGGTAATAATCACCGCAAGTGCGATCAATGCAGTTTGCATCCAAAGATTTTCAGGTAAGTCAAACAGCACATGCAGACCGTAATTCAGCTGTACCACCCCAATACCACAGGTGGTGGCAATACCAAAAATAGTGCCTAGCACGGCTGCGGTATCGACCGTATGACCAATCGGACCATGAATGCGTTTACCAAAAATGGGATACAGCGCTGAGCGAATGGTTAAAGGTAGGTTATAACGATAACTAAAGTAACCGAGCGCGACGCCCACTAAGGCATACATACTCCAGCCAGTAATGCCATAATGAAACAAAGTCCACACTAAACTTTGCCGTGCTGCTTCATAGGTTTCACCGCTGCCCACAGGTGGATTCATATAATGTGATAAAGGCTCCGCCACGGAGAAGAACATCAGGTCAATACCAATGCCGGCTGAAAACAGCATGGCGGACCAACTGAGTAGGCTAAATTCAGGTTTAGAGTGCTTAGGGCCAAGTTTAATTTCGCCATAACGAGAGCAGGCAATAAACACCACAAAGACAAAATACAGCGCTGCAGCCAAGAGGTAATACCAACTGAAGGTGCGGCTGACCCAATTCAAGGCATGCAAAATGCCTTGATTAACAGGTTTATTAAAAAAAATAGTAATGATAGAAAAACATAAAATCAAAAAAGCCGAACAAAAAAAGACCACTTTATTGAGTTGATCACGATTTTCAGGTTGTTTGTTGTCCATCACGCGTTAAATCGCACCTTTATTATTTACAAATTCACAGCAATTTAGAATTGCTCCTGTCCATAGCTTAAGACTATGATCTTTTTTAATTGAACGTTCAATTAACAAAAAGTTTTTAAATGTAAGTGTAAAGGAAACGCCATGCCTAAGGTGGGAATGCAGCCGATCCGTCGCCAACAGCTCATTGAGGCGACCTTAAGTGCAGTGAATGAGCTTGGCTTTCATGATGCAAGTATCGTGCAAATTGCACGGCGGGCAGGGGTATCAAGCGGCATTATTAGTCATTATTTTAAAGATAAGCATGGTCTGATTGAGGCAACCATGCGCTATTTACTCAAACAGCTCAGTCAAGATGTGGCACTGTGTTTAGCCCAAGCCAAACCGACCGCAGAGGCACGCTTATATGCCATTGTGGCCGGTAATTTTTCCCAATCGCAAGTGGAGCATGCAGCTATGAAAACATGGCTGGCTTTTTG
Organism: Acinetobacter sp. CY05; assembly: GCF_059515805.1. NCBI lineage: Bacteria > Pseudomonadati > Pseudomonadota > Gammaproteobacteria > Moraxellales > Moraxellaceae > Acinetobacter > Acinetobacter sp. CY05. The sequence goes on from NZ_JCAKMW010000007.1 coordinate 9,424, forward strand.
GGCCAACAGCTTACATCACCCTGACTTACAGCGTTTACAGCGCATTAATCATGATCGTTTACATTCTAATTTAAAACATGAATTTGCCAAACAACTCACACCACAAGCTGCCGATCATGCTGCACGTGGACTTGCCGCGTTAATTGATGGTTTTTGGTTACGCGGTGCTTTATGTCCCCATGCATTTGATCCCGATTTAACCTTACACCTTTGTCACGACTACATCCAACAACAGCTTAAACAGATTTAAGGAAGCCTTCATGCCAAAATTTGCCGAACAATATCCGTATATTAACGGTCAATATGATCAAAAAGCGGGCCGTAAAAGTTTTGAAAGTATTAATCCAAGTAATGGTGAAGTTCTTGCTGTGCTGTATGCATGTGACCAGCAGGATATTGATCACGCTGTCAAAGCCGCACAAGCCGCACAACGTGATTGGGCCAAGCGCCCAGCCATTGAACGTGCCCGCATTTTGCGTAAAGCAGTTGATTTACTCCGTGCTCGTAATGATGAATTGGCCGTACTTGAAAGTTTAGACTCGGGCAAAGCCTTCAGCGAAACCTCTACGGTTGATGTGGTCACGGGTGCAGATGTCCTTGAATACTATGCCGGGCTTGCACCTGCGTTAGAAGGCCAGCAAATTCCGCTGCGTGATAGTTCGTTTGCTTATACCCGTCGTGAACCCTTGGGCGTGGTGGCGGGCATTGGCGCATGGAATTACCCAATCCAAATTGCATTATGGAAATCTGCACCTGCACTTGCTGCGGGCAATGCCATGGTGTTTAAGCCGAGTGAAAATACATCATTAACGGCACTCAAACTTGCTGAGCTGTATGTTGAAGCAGGTTTACCCGCTGGCTTATTCAACGTGGTGCTGGGCGGTGGCGAAGTTGGGGATGCGCTCAGCCGCCATCCTGAGATTGCTAAAATTTCATTTACTGGTGGTATTGTGACCGGTAAAAAAGTCATGTCGAGTGCAGCTGAATCGAGCCTTAAAGAAATCACCATGGAATTGGGTGGTAAATCACCTTTGATTATTTGTGAAGATGCCGATTTAGATCTGGCCGCTGATATTGCCATGATGGCCAATTTCTTTAGTTCTGGCCAAGTATGTACCAACGGTACCCGTGTCTTTATTCCTAAAGCCTTGCAAAGTGCCTTTGAAGAAAAACTCTTACAGCGAATCCCCTATATCAAAATTGGTGATCCATTAGCAGCAGGAGTTAACTTCGGTCCACTGGCCAGTTTCCCGCATATGCAAAAAGTGCTTGATTATATCGAGCAAGGCAAAGCCGCAGGTGCACGTGTGGTGACAGGCGGCCAGCGCTATCAAGAAGGCGCATGTGCAAAAGGTGCTTTTGTTGCACCCACCATTTTTAGTGATTGTCATGATGACATGTCAATTGTAAAAGACGAAATTTTTGGTCCTGTGATGTCTATTTTGACCTATGAAACTGAAGAAGAAGTCATTCGCCGTGCCAACACGACCACTTATGGTTTAGCAGCAGGCGTAGTTTCTCCAAATTTAGCCCGTGCCCATCGTATCATTCATCAAATTGAAGCCGGTATTTGTTGGATTAATACTTGGGGGGAATCACCCGCAGAAATGCCTGTTGGAGGATACAAGCACTCTGGCGTGGGTCGTGAAAATGGCCTCACCACCTTATTGGCTTACACACAATTAAAAGCCGTGCAAGTTGAGTTAGCCCCCTTTCAATCGATCTTTCGTGCCCAGGACTAAGGCGGTGTAATGCAATATTTTGATTATATTATTATTGGAGCAGGCTCAGCGGGCAACGTCTTGGCTGCCCGCCTGACTGAAGACCCTCAAGTTCAAGTGCTGTTATTAGAAGCTGGCGGACCTGATTACCGCTTAGATTTTCGCACCCAAATGCCAGCCGCTTTGGCCTATCCCTTGCAAGGTAAACGCTATAATTGGGCCTATTTAACCGACCCTGAGCCTTATATGAACGGGCGTCGTATGGAATGTGGACGCGGCAAAGGTTTAGGTGGTTCATCACTGATTAATGGCATGTGCTACATTCGCGGCAATGCCATGGATTTAGAACAATGGGCCAGTTTAAAAGGCTTAGCGCATTGGCATTATCGTGCCTGCCTGCCTTATTATAAAAAAGCTGAGAGCCGTGACATTGGTGGCAATGACTACCACGGAGATTCAGGGCCAGTCTGTGTAGCAACGCCTAAAAACAACAATAACCCCTTATTTCACGCCATGGTAGAGGCTGGGGTACAAGCCGGTTATCCACGCACCGATGACTTAAATGGCTACCAACAAGAAGGCTTTGGCCCTATGGATCGTACTGTGACGCCACAGGGGCGCCGTTCGAGTACTGCTCGCGGTTACTTAGATTTAGCCAAAACGCGTGACAATTTAACCATTGTGACGCATGCCATGACCAACCGTATTTTATTTTCGGGTAAAACGGCGATTGGTGTAGAGTATATTCAAGGTCAAAATACCCAAGCCCCTATACAAGTTTTTGCTGATCGTGAAGTTTTACTCTGCGCAGGCGCGATTGCATCACCGCAAATTTTGCAACGCTCAGGCGTAGGGGCAGCCCATGTGCTAAAAGAACACCATATTGATGTGGTGCAGGATTTACCTGGTGTTGGGGAAAACTTACAAGATCACTTAGAGATGTATTTACAGTATCGTTGTAAGCAACCTGTGAGTTTGTATCCTGCATTGAAATGGTATAACCAACCTAAAATTGGTGCAGAATGGTTATTTTTAGGTACAGGGATTGGCGCCAGCAATCAATTTGAAGCAGGGGGCTTTATTTGCTCATCTGATGAGTTTACTTGGCCAAATATTCAGTATCACTTTTTACCTGTGGCGATTAACTATAATGGCAGCAATGCCATTCATGAACATGGTTTCCAAGCCCATGTGGGATCTATGCGTTCACCCTCACGAGGCCGCATCCGTTTAAACTCCAAAGATCCGTTTGCACATCCGAGTATCTTGTTTAATTACATGAGTCACGAGCAAGATTGGCGTGAATTTCGTGATGCCATTCGCATTACCCGCGAGATCATGCAGCAACCAGCCCTTGATGAGTATCGTGGCGAAGAAATTAGCCCAAGCCGTCATGCCCACAGCGATGATGAACTCGATGCATTTGTACGTCAGCATGCTGAAACGGCTTATCATCCATGTGGCAGCTGTAAAATGGGGGAGGATGATCTCGCTGTGGTTGATGGCTTTGGCCGTGTGCATGGGGTGGCGCAATTACGGGTGATTGATGCATCGATCATGCCGCTGATTATTACGGGTAACTTAAATGCAACCACGATTATGATGGCAGAAAAATTAGCTGATCACATTCGGGGCAAAGCGCCTTTAAATGATGCACAGGTCGACTTCTATCACCGTTAAATCGTTATTTTTATTGTTTTTCCTGCTACTTTTTGTAAGTGATGCATGAACTTTCAACATTTCATATTATGGTTGAAAGCACCTATAACAATGACGCTAATTTTAACAATGATAAAAAAAGCTGTATTACCGGTTGCAGGTTTTGGAACTCGCTTCCTGCCTGCAAGTAAAGCCATTCCCAAGGAGATGGTAACCATTGTTGATCGTCCTGCCATCGACTATGTGGTGCAAGAGGCCATCGCTGCAGGAATTGAGCATATTATTCTTGTCACCCATGCCAGTAAGGGGGCGATTGAAAATTACTTTGATCGCCATGCTGAGCTTGAGCAATTACTCACCCAAAAAAACAAGCCAGAATTGCGCGAACGTTTACAGGTCATACCCGAACATATTCACATCACCAGCGTACGCCAAGGCCAAGCCTTAGGTTTAGGTCATGCCATTTACGCAGCACGCCATTTAATCGAACCTGACGAAGCATTTGCCGTTTTGCTCCCCGATGTGCTGATTGCAGGTGATCAGGCTGATTTAAAAGATATGATTCATGCCTATGATCGCCACCATGCAGCGCAAGTGATGGTCGAAACAGTAGATGCCTCTCGTGTCGATCAATATGGCATCGTGGCGCTACAAGGGGACTTAGCGCCAGGGCAAAGTGTTGCCATGCAGGGGATTGTCGAAAAACCAGCGCTTGATCAAGCACCTTCTCAATTGGCCGTGGTCGGGCGATATATTCTGCCCGGTCAGATTATGCAAATCTTAGCAGACACACCTGCTGGACAAGGCGGTGAGATTCAACTCACCGACGCTATTGCACAGCTGGATCATGTAGAAGCGTATTTGATGCAAGGGCAGAGCTTTGATTGTGGTAGTCAATTGGGCTATTTACACGCCGTTCTACATTATGCCCATCACCATCCAACTTTTGGAGCTGCCTTTCGTGAGTTAATCAAACATTATAATAATTAGAGGAACCGTATGAAAGTTGCCGTATTTGGAAAAACGCTCTATGCCGGCGTCATCAGTGCCTTATTAGCAGAATCAGGTCATGAAGTGTATTGGTGTGACCACTTGGCAGAAGATTTTAATCTTGAAGATAACTTTGATGATCCAGTTTTAAAACTCATTATTGTCAAACAAAAACAACAAGGCTTTTTAAACTACTGTTATTTTGAAGATTTAGATTTAGATATTGATGCCTACTGGTTTTGTCTGGGGCCGCATGAACAACAACAATCGCTCTCATTAGCACAGCGTCTCAAACAACGTCCCTTAATTCATCCAAAACTCATGATCAATACCGCAACCTTTGGTCTATATGGCACACAGCGCTTACAACAGATCCTAGAAGATGATGAGTGGGTGTATTTACCTGATAACATTCGTGAAGGGGATGCATTGGGCAGCCTCACCGATGCAGAGCAACTGATTGTGGGGTGTGATTGTGGTCACAGTTTAAATAAATTACAAGAGTTGTTGAGACCGCTTTTTCCACTGCCACAGCAATACGTCTGTATGCCCATTTTAGACGCTGAATTTAGTAAGCTCAGTATTTCAGGCATGCTCGGTTCCAGAATCAGTTTTATTAATGATTTGGCAGCAGTTGCTGAAAAAATTGGCGTAGATATTCATCACGTACGTTCTGCCATGGCTGCCGACCCACGTATTGGTGGGACCTATTTGTTTCCAGGGGTGGGTTTTGGGGGAGAACACTTCTCACATGATATTTTAACGTTGACACGGGCTGTGGCAGATGCTGGCGGTAAAAGCCGCTTACTCGAGCAAGTCTGGGAAATCAATGAAGAACAAAAAGAATTCATGTTTCGTAAACTGTGGCGTTATTTTAATGGCGATTTAAATGGGAAAACTATTGCCATTTGGGGTGCATCCTATAAAGAAAATACCGCAAGCGTACACCAGTCGCCTATTCATCCGATGCTCACCGCCTTATGGTCACAAGGCGCCATAGTGCGTTTACATGATCCTGCAGCATTAGATGCCATTTCTCGGATGTATGGCGAACGGGATGACCTGATTTTATGTGATCAACAATATGATGCCATTATTGGTGCACATGCTTTATGTGTACTCACCCCTTGGCGTCAATACTGGAGTTTAGACTATCGACACTTGCTGAATCGCATGCAGCATCCTTTATTGCTCGACGGACGCAATATCTATCGACCTGAATATGTCAAAAATCAAGGCTTAGCTTATATCGGGGTAGGACGTAAATGACCAGACAAGAACAACAACGTTTAAAACATTTAGCCGATCAAATCCGCCAGCAACATTTGCATGATTTATTTCAACACGATCAACAACGTTTTGAACGTTTATCCCTCCAGCACGAACAAGTCATTTTTGATTTTAGCAAGCAACGCTTAAATGACAATATACTGGATGAACTGATTCAATTCGCTGAAAAAAAACAGCTCAAGCAGTGGATTGATCGTTTATTTTCAGAAGAAAAGATTAACTATACCGAACAGCGTGCTGCCATGCATTGGGCACTGCGTTTGCCTGAGCATGGCACACCACATCAAGACTTAGCGCAAGCAGTGCATGAGCAATTACAACGCATGTTCGCACTGGTGGAACAAATTCATGCAGGGCAATATCGCGGCGTGACCGGAGAAGTGATTCAAGACGTGGTCAATATTGGGGTCGGGGGCTCAGATTTAGGCCCCGTTATGGTCAGTCATGCCTTGTCAGATTTTAAACGCCAGACCGCTAAGGATTTAAATCTACATTTTGTCTCTACCATGGATGGCAGCCAACTCTCTGATATTTTGCATAAATTACGTCCTGAGACGACCTTATTTATTATTTCGTCTAAATCCTTTACCACCATAGATACGCTCTCCAATGCACAAACTGCACGGCTATGGTTAGAGGCAAGTTTGGGAGAGGCTGAACTCTTTTTAAAACATCATTTTGTTGGGGTGTCTACCCGAGCAGATAAAATGACAGCTTGGGGCATCGCGCCTGAAAAACAGTTTTTACTTTGGGACTGGGTAGGGGGGCGTTATTCACTGTGGTCATGTATTGGCTTACCCATCGCCTTATCCATTGGGGTCGGACATTTTAAGCGCTTACTTGCCGGTGCGCATTCCATTGATCAACATTTTCAATTGGCCGATTTACGTCATAACATTCCGGTTCTCATGGCTTTAATTGGGCTTTGGAATATTAATTTCTTACATATTAATACCCATGCTGTACTGCCCTATGACGGTCGTTTAAAATACTTTACCTCCTATTTGCAACAGCTTGAAATGGAGTCCAATGGCAAATCTATACAACGTAATCATCAACCGGTGGAAGTCAACACTTGCCCAATTATTTGGGGTGAAGTCGGACCCAATGCCCAGCATGCGTTTTATCAACTGCTACATCAAGGTACCAGTAACGTCAGTTGTGACTTTATTGCACCTATTCATCGTTATGATGACGAACAATTTGGCCATATTGAAAACGCGGCCTCACTGGTGGAGCAGCACTATTTGGCGTTGTCAAACTGTCTCGCACAATCGCGTTTATTGGCATTTGGCAACCATGCTTTAACAGAACAAAACCTGGCCGATTTACCGCTGTATAAACATTATAGTGGTAATCAACCCAGCAGCACCTTATTGATCAAGTCTTTGGATCCTTATTCATTGGGTATGTTAATTGCACTGTATGAACATAAAGTGTTTGTACAATCGGTGTTATGGAATATTAATCCTTTTGATCAATGGGGAGTAGAAAAGGGCAAAGAAATAGCCAATGAGTTATTGCCTGTGTTAACCCGAGAACATGCTGACTTATCGCATTTAGATGCCTCAACGCGCGGTTTGATACAAACGATTCAAATGTTCTAAAGCAACGCATGGCGAAGGCCATGCGTGATGTTATGATGTGCTCTCAATCAATTCGCTTAAGAGCTGCACATAATAATCCAGAGGCTGAGTTGCTTGCTCTTGATTGATTTCAATATTCAGTCTGAGTAAGGGTTCGGTATTTGAGGCTCTGACATTAAAACGCCATGTTTTAAAATCAAAACTTAAACCATCGGTTGTATCTAACTCAGGCTGATCAGCTGAGAAATGCTGGTGTAAGGCCTGCATGGTGGTGGCTGCATCTTTGACCGTAAAATTGATTTCGCCACTACAAGGGAAACGCTGCTGCATGACTTGGGTGAGTTCAGATAAGGGGCGCTGTTTGGCTGACAATAAGTTCACCACCAATAACCAAGGGATCATACCGCTGTCACAGTAGCCAAAATCACGGAAGTAATGATGGGCACTCATTTCGCCGCCATAAACTGCATTTTCTTCACGCATGACCTGCTTCATATAGGCATGCCCAGATTTAGACTGAACTGCAATGCCTTGATAACGCGCCACAATATCCAATGTATTCCAGATTAAACGTGGATCATGCACAATCTTTTGCTGGGCTTGTTTTTGTAAAAATGCTTCTGCCAATAAGCCGACCAAATAATATCCATCAATAAACTGGCCTTTTTCGTCAAATAAAAAGCAACGATCAAAATCACCATCCCAAGCCACACCAAAATCAGCTTGATGTTCAAGTACCGCAGCTGTTGTCGCATGACGATTTTCAATCAACATTGGATTGGGAATGCCTGTTGGAAAACGACCATCCGGTTCATGCTGAATTTTAATCAGTTCAATAGGAAGATGTGCTGCTTTAAAACATTGTTCCAAAGCATCCACCGCATGCCCAGCTGCGCCATGTCCGGGATTGGTGACAATTTTTAAGGGTCGAATCTGTTGATCCAGATAGCCCATAAGATGGGCGGTATAGGCAGGTAAAATATCATAGGCTGTGGTTTGACCCTGTGCTTGCGTAAAGGCAAACACGCCTTGTTCAATAAAGGCTTGAATGTCTTTTAATCCAGTGTCCATACCAATAGGACGTGCGCCTTTGCCCACCAATTTCATACCATTATATTCAATCGGATTATGGCTGGCGGTAATTTCAATGCCACCATCAATATCCAAGGCAAAAGCCGCAAAGTAGATTTCTTCGGTACCGGCTAAACCTAAGTCCAGTACGTCGACACCTGCATCGTTTAAGCCGTGAATCAAGGCTGTTTTGAGCATGGGGCTACTTAAACGAATATCTGCACCCACCGCAATACAACGTGGTTTAAAGATTTCTGCATAAGCGCGACCCAAGGCATAAGCAAATTTAGGGGTAATTTCTGTGTCTAGTTTCCCCCGAATATCATAGGCTTTAAAACAAGTCATTTTTATCTATCTATTTAATTTATATTAGAAATTAAGCTAACAGTGTTTTTAGATACTTTGGGTAAGTAATCATTATTTTTTGTTAAGCAAAAAATAGCCGCATTTTTAGCCCTACAGATTGCTTGACAAGCTGCTTAAAATTTAACTAAATAGAGACACTTTTAGGCAGGGGAGTCTCCAATAGAGACTGAGAGGCTAGTTGAGCTAGCGACCCTTTGAACCTGACCCAGTTAATGCTGGCGTAGGAAGACCATCTTAATACGGCCTGTGCTTTTAAAGCCAAGTCCGTCTTTTCCTGTACGTCGCATGGGTCTCTTGTCGGAGATCAACATGTTTCTTGAGTTATTGATATGAGCCACTGGTCAATTTTGGGCAGTGGCGTCACTGCCTTATGTGTGGCAACAGCCTTACATGCTCACGGCGAATCGCTAGAAGTGATTTGCTCAAATACGCATGCCATGGCTTCACATTTTGCCGGTGGTATGCTGGCACCGTTTTGTGAGGCAGAAGCTGCACCACATTTTAAAGCTTTATACGATTTTGACGCGATTGCTTGGTGGCAGCGCTATAGCACACAGGTGGTGCAACAGGGCACTTTGGTCTTAGCAAATAAGCGTGATCATGCCGAGTTGCAACGTTTTGCCACACGTACGACACAGCATCAATGGCTGAACCCACAGTGCCTGGAGCCTGAGTTGGAACATGTACAGCATGCCTTGTTTTTTAAAGATGAAGCCCATTTAGATCCACGTTTGGTCTTAGCTGAGCTCAAAAATAATTTAATTCAACAAGGCGTCGCCATCCACGCTGGCCAGCCCAGTGGCAGAATCATTGATTGCCGTGGTATTTATGCGCAAGATCAAATTCCCTTACGTGCAGTACGGGGTGAAATGCTGATTTTAGAGCAGCCGGAGTTACATTTTTCCCGACCCATTCGCTTATTACACCCCCGTTTTCCCTGTTATTTAGTACCACGTGCACATGGTCGCTTTATGCTAGGGGCAAGCATGCTTGAAAGCGATTCGCGTCAGCCCATCACAGCACGTAGCATGATGGAATTACTCAGTGCAGCTTATAGCATTCATCCTGCATTGGCAGAAGCTTCTATTGTAGAAACAGGTGTTGGGTTAAGACCAGCTTACTCAGACAATATTCCAAAAATTGCTTATCAACAGCAGACCTTTTACGTCAACGGCATGCATCGTCATGGGTTTTTATGTGCACCATGGCTGGCCGAACAACTGATTCATCAACTTGCAGGGAGCACAGTATGAAGATTTATTTAAATGGTAACCCAATCGACACGCACAGTGAAAATTTAAGCCAACTACTTGAAGAACAGCAGTTTGACGGTAGCGCAGTGGCCACGGCGGTTGATGGCAACTTTGTTCCACGCAGCCAATATACAACCACCTTATTATGTGCTGGGCAAAAAATTGAAGTCCTTGCACCAATGCAAGGAGGTTAACATGCAGGTTTATGGTACAACGCTAAAATCACGTTTATTGTTGGGCACAGCCGGTTATCCTTCCCCGGATTGTCTTCTACGCGCCATTCAAACTGCGGATGTTGATGTCATTACCGTCAGTTTACGCCGTGAAGGCACAGGTGGGCAGGGCTTTCGTGATTTACTCAAGCAAGTCAACTGCCGATTTTTACCCAATACAGCAGGCTGTTACAGTGTCAAAGAAGCGGTCACCACTGCACATATGGCACGTGAAGTGTTTAATACCGCTTGGATTAAACTTGAAGTCATTGGGCATCCAGACACACTCCAGCCCAATCCATTTGCCTTGGTCGAGGCAGCACGGATTTTAGCTGAAGATGGCTTTCAGGTATTTCCCTACACCACAGATGATTTAATTGTGGCTGAAAAACTCTTAGATGCAGGCTGCGAAGTGCTGATGCCTTGGGGAGCACCGATTGGTTCGGGTCAAGGTTTATGCCATCTCGATGCCTTAAAACGAATGCGTCATTATTTTCCCACCACGCCGCTGATTATTGATGCAGGCATTGGGGCACCGAGTCATGCTGCTTTGGCCTTAGAAATGGGGTTTGATGCGGTATTGCTCAATACCGCCGTTGCGCAGGCCCAAGATCCTGTAATGATGGCACAGGCTTTTGCCGCTGCAGTACAGGCAGGCCACTTGGCATATCAGGCTGGGTTAATGCCGAAACGCGATCTTGCCCAAGCCTCGACACCACTTTTTGGTTTGGCGGAGTTCTAATGTTAGACAACGCACGTTATGCCAGACAAATACAATTACCACAGGTGGGAAGCTACGGCCAACAGCAATTACAAGCTGCGCGGGTCTTGGTGGTTGGAGCAGGAGGATTAGCAGCCTCACTACTGCCTATTTTAGCGGCCAGTGGTGTTGGCTATTTACGTATTTATGATGCTGATCGCGTGGAGCTTTCCAATTTGCATCGGCAGATTGTATTTCGTATGGCCGACCTTGGCGCATTTAAAGCCATTGCTGTTGCGCAGCACTTAAAGCAACTGAATCCTGAGATTGATATTGAGCCCCGTACTGAGCATATACACAGCAGCAATCTTGCAGCAGCACTGCAAGACATTGATCTTGTGGTAGATGCAGCCGATCGCTTTGCCACCACGTATTTGCTTTCAGATGCCTGTTTTATGCAAAAAATTCCTTTGATCAGTGCCTCTGTATTGGCTGAACAAGGTTATGTTGGCGGCTTTTGTGGACAAAGTGCGCCAAGCTACCGTGCGCTTTTTCCTGAGTTGCCACAACAGGCAACCTCTTGCCAAAGCACAGGCGTACTGGCTTCAACCGTGGCCACCCTTGCCAGCCTACAAGCGCATATGGTGCTCAATGTCTTGTTAAATGGCCAAAACTCCGCCCTTGGGCAGCTCTTGGGCTTAAATTTACAACAATGGCATATCACGAGTTTACGATTTGATCAGCTGCCTGAACCTCAAGATTCATTGCTGTGGTTAGATCGAGCTCAGCTGCAGCCGGATGATCTGATTTTAGAACTGCGTGAGCCGAGCGAAATTGAATCTCCTCTTCAAGGAGCACATATGACAAGATTAGAGCAGTTACCGACACAGATCACACCACAACGGGTGGTCTGTGTGTGTAAAAGTGGTATTCGTGCGGCCAAAGCCGCAAAACTGCTCAAGCAACGTGGTTTCACTCACGTCTTTATTATGGCGGACTAAAAATACTTGACCTTCCCATTATGGGAAGGTTTATGCTATTGGCATGCTGGTAAAATTTATAGGTCTGATCATGCAAAGCGTTCAACTTCACATTTTAGGCATGAGCTGTGCTTCCTGCGTAGCGCGGGTGGAAAAAGCCTTAAATAAAGTTGAAGGTGTGACGGCAACGGTCAATTTGGCGACCGAATCTGCTCAAGTTCAGGCTGAAATCATCGACTATCCTGCTTTACAAAATGCCGTACACAAGGCGGGCTTTGACATTGAGGTACAGCAATTTCATTTAAAAATTGTCGGCATGAGCTGTGCCTCGTGCGTGGCACGTGTTGAAAAATCCCTGAAAAAAGTATCTGGTGTGCTTCAAGCCAAAGTTAATTTGGCGACAGAACAGGCTCAGGTACACGTTTTAGCACCAACCTCACAAGCAGAGTTAATTCAAGCCGTACAAAAAGCCGGCTTTGATGTTGCTTTAGAAAAAATACAGTTGCATATTTCTGGCATGACGTGTGCCTCCTGTGTGGCACGCGTGGAAAAAGCGCTCAAGAAAGTTGAAGGCGTAACAGAAGCTGGGGTGAATTTAACGACCGAACAAGCAACCATTCAGGTTGATCGTCAAGTTGAGCCACAACGTCTCATTGAACAGATTAAAAAAGCAGGTTTTTCTGCCAACCTATTGCAAGATCAAGTTATAGATCAAAAACAACAGCAACAGCAGACCCTCAAGCGTGATCTTATGATGGCCATCGTGTTGGCGCTACCTGTCTTTATTCTAGAGATGGGCGGGCATCTGATCCCTGCTTTTCATCATTGGGTTATGCATACGATCGGACAGCACAACAGTTGGCTGATCCAGTGCATCCTTACAACACTTATTTTGCTCTTGCCAGGCCGTCATTTTTATCAAAAAGGTTTGCCAGCCTTATGGCGTTTGCATCCTGATATGAACTCCCTTGTCGCCGTGGGAACGTTGGCGGCCTATAGCTATTCGCTGGTTGCTATTTTGTTACCACATGTATTGCCTGCTGGTAGTCAAAACGTCTATTTCGAAGCGGCCGCAGTGATTATTGCCTTAATTCTATTGGGACGTTATTTTGAAGCACGGGCCAAAGGGCGTACCTCTTTAGCCATTCAACACCTTATCGGATTACAGCCAAAAACTGCCGCCATTGAACAACATGGTCAGGCTGTTGAGCTGCCTATTGAACACGTGACGCCTGGGATGTCTCTGTTGGTCCGTCCAGGAGAGCGGATTGCCGCAGATGGTCAGATTATCACGGGTCATAGTTATATCGATGAATCCATGCTCAGCGGTGAATCCATGCCAGTCTCCAAGCGCATTGGCGATCATGTGGTTGCAGGCAGTATTAACCAAAATGGTCACTTAAAAGTTAAAGTGAGCGCCGTGGGGCATAACACGGTATTGGCAAACATTATTCATATGGTCGAACAAGCACAGAGTGGAAAACTCCCCATTCAAGCTTTAATTGATCAAGTCACGCTATGGTTTGTACCTGTGGTGATGGGCTTATCATTGCTGACCTTTGCAGTATGGTTAGCGTTTGGTCCTGAACCGAGTTTAAGCTTAGCGCTGGTTAATGCAGTGGCCGTACTGATTATTGCTTGTCCCTGTGCGATGGGATTGGCCACACCTACGTCTATTCTTGTGGGCACAGGACGCGGTGCGCAATTGGGGATTTTATTTCGTCAGGGTGAGGCACTACAACTATTGCAACAAGCCAAAGTGGTCGCATTCGATAAAACAGGCACATTAACTGAAGGCAAACCAACGCTGACCGATCTATATAGCCTCGATGCTAGAGATGACAACGACTTACTTAGCTTAGTGGCAGCAGTCGAGCGTCAATCTGAACATCCTATTGCGCATGCCATTATCAAAGCTGCTGATGATCTCCAGCTTCCTCATTATCCTGCAACAGATTTCCAAGCGCTCACTGGCTACGGTATTCAAGCTCGAGTCAATCAGCACATGGTACATATTGGTGCTGAGCGTCTCATGCAGCAGCTTCATCTCGATACTCAAAGCCTAAAGCAACAGATGCAGCAGTGGGGCAGCGAAGGAAAAACGCCAATTTTTGTGGCCATTGATCAAAAACTTGCGGGTATATTGGCTGTGGCAGATCCCATCAAACCCAGCAGCTTCGCGGCAATTCAAGCATTGCATCAGCAAGGAATTCGCGTGGCAATGATTACAGGCGACCAGCAACATACGGCCCACGCGATTGCTAAGCAGCTTAAGATTGATCAGGTGTTTGCTCAAGTATTACCAAATGCTAAAGTCGAAGCCATTCAAACATTGCAACAACAGGCTGGACGAGTTGCATTTGTCGGTGATGGCATCAATGACGCACCAGCCTTGGCACAAGCAGATATTGGCATCGCCGTGGGTACGGGTACCGATATTGCGATTGAAGCGGCCGACGTGGTCCTTATGTCAGGCAATATGCAGGGCGTGGCTCATGCAATCGCTTTAAGTCATGCAACCTTAAATAACATTCGTCAGAATCTATTTTGGGCTTTTGTTTATAATGCTGCATTAATCCCCATTGCAGCAGGTATTCTTTATCCTGCTTTTGGCATTTTACTCTCGCCTATGTTTGCCGCGGCTGCCATGGCGTTATCTTCAGTCTTTGTGGTCAGCAATGCGCTACGCCTGCGTCAATTTAAAGCCGTGAATGAGGCGAAAACATGAATATAGGTACAGTGGCGTTACACAGTGGGATTTCCGCCAAGATGATCCGTTATTACGAACAGATCGGCCTGATTCAAGTCAAGCGTCTTGGCAATGGTTATCGTGATTACCAGCCCGAAGATGTTGAAACTTTAAAATTTATTAAGCATGCCCGTGACTTAGGGTTTGATCTAGCGAAAATTCAGACCTTACTACAGCTTTGGCATAATCCAGAACGTCATAGCCGTGACGTCAAAGCCCTTACACGTCAACATATTGCTGATTTAGATCTTAAGATTCATAGCCTCCAACAGATCCACCAGACGCTGAGTAACTCGTTAGCCCATTGCCACGGCAATGATTCATCGGAATGTAGTATTTTAAGCCAGATTGAATTTGGCAACACCATCTTAACAGGAGAACCAAAGATGAAATTTCGTATTGATAATATGACCTGTGGTGGCTGTGCACGCAGTGTGACGGCAACCATTCAAGACTTAGACCCTCAGGCTCAAGTTAACATTGATGTGGCGACAAAGCTTGTTGAGGTCCACTCTACGCTAGATGCAGCGCAAATTGTGGCTGCGTTAACCGAAGATGGCTTCCCACCCGTCGATGCTTAATCGCTTAGGCGGGTTGCAGATGCTGCCCGCCTATTATGTTAAAAGCTGCTGAATTTATTGTTTAAGCTTTTGAATTATTACTATATCTACCCACTGTCCTAGATTGAGATAAGTACAATAACTCTGCACTAAAGTATAGATCGGTTGTTTATTCAAATAACAGGTTATATAAGCTATCTTTTTTGTCGTGTTGACAACCAACACAGCATTGCACCTAAAGTGACACACAATACCCCTTGCCAAAACATCCAGGACAAGGTGGTATTGAGCAAAAAGGCAGCAAAAAAAGCGGAAAATACTGGCGTGAAATAAGAAGCACCGGCCATCAAGGTCATATTGCCAGATAAAATGCCGATATTCCAAGCACCATAGCCTAAACCCAATCCAGCTGCAGCAAAAAAGAGGGCTACGCTATTATCAAAATTAAAAGCTAAGCTTGGAGCACCCATCAGCCAGTACTTCACCCACAGCACAATTGCCACCAAAGCAAAAAACAAAGTCACCACATTTTTGCCTTGCGAACGACTGACAGTGACTGAGCAATATAAGCCCCACAGCACAGCTGCTGCCAAAGCCAAACCATAACTGAGAGGATTACTCTGTATATTTCCCCACACCTGAGCCAGCTCAAGTCCTGTTTCCGCCGCTAACACCCAAAAGATCCCGATTAGCGCAGCCAAACAACCTGGAATAATCAAAATATTGGCTTTGACATTATTGAATAAGATTGCAAAGAGTAGGGTAAAGGTGGGCCACAAGTAATTAATCATACCCACTTCTATGGCCTGTTTTGGATGATGTGCATAACCGATTGAGAGGGCAAAACACAATTCATAAGCAATAAACAGTAAGCTTCCCCAAAATAAATAAGTTTTTGGAATGCTATTGAGTTTAGGTAAACCAATGGTAAAAAATAAAATGATGGTGGCCACACTGTAGATCAATGCAGCCCCTGCCACAGCGCCAAAACTTTCACTGACGCTACGCATTAGGCCAACATTGGTACTCCATAACAAAACAGCACTCAAACCAATCGCAGTTGCAGTATTTTTACTTAATGGTTTTGCAAAATGAAGTCGCATAGATTTGCTCTTATTGTATTATTTCCTACCAGTATGCAAGTAAACATGTCTTAGATACAGCATATTTTGAAAGAACATTTACAAGCCTCCATTCAAAAAATCCGAGCAATTGATTGAAGTATAATCAAAGCAATTACGGTGTGATCTCTGCTCTGTTATATTGAACACAATTTAAAACTCTAGGAATCACTATGTATACCGGTATTGTGCTTGGCACAGAACGTATTGAAAAAATTGAACAACATGACGGCTTCCATACTATTTTCGTAAGCAATACAAAAGGCTTTATGGATGATGTTTTTGTGGGCGCAAGTGTCGCGATTGATGGCACCTGCTTAACGGTAACAGGCATCACGGATGACAAAACTCAGGTCAGCTTTGACGTTGCAGCCTTGACACTTTCTCTCACCACATTAGCTGATTTGCAGGTTGGCGATTTGGTCAATGTAGAACGCTCATTTAAAGTCGGCATGGAAAATGGCGGGCATAACATATATGGTCATATTGAGGGTAAAGCAAGTATTGTGAATATCATCCATATTGGACAAACCCTACAATTTGATATTCAAATTCCTAAGCAATGTATGAAATACTTTTTCCTCAAAGGTTTTATTGGTTTACATGGCTGTAGCTTAACCGTCAATCAGGTGGATTTAGCACGCGATCAAATCTCCGTTAACCTGATTCCAGAGACCATTCGCTTGACCAAATTTGGACAGCTGCAGGTAGGTGACCAACTCAATTTCGAAATTGATCAAACCACACGCACCTTAGTCGATACCTTAGAAAATATTTACGCTCGCCAGCAAGCTATCTAGCTTAAATTCAGGCGCCTTTATATTTTAAAGGCGCTGAAATCCTTCAGATTTTCTTCATTAAAAAAAATCAACTATCAATCTAAATATTAAAATTCAATAAAAAACATAAACTTAATCTAAAAGACAGCAAATCTTTTTATATCCTATTGAAATAAAGACTCAAACTTGTGGTTTGGATTGCTAAAAACAATTCCTTTTTCATTGAAAAGTGTACAAGTTTTGCTACAAAATATAAATGATAATAATTATCTTTATTATATGGAAATGATCATGTTATTCAAAAACACACTTTTAAATCGTTCTATTAAACTTGCTTTATTGGGCATATCGAGTGTAGCTGTTACACATACCCAAGCCAGTGAGGTCACTGTACTAGAAACGATTGAAAGTATGGCTGAGCAAGAGAGTGCATATAAAGTTAAAAATTCGACATCAGCAACCAAGTTTAATTTAGCTTTAAAAGAAACACCGCAAGCGGTCAGCATCGTTACTAGTCAACAAATGCAAGACCAAAATTTAGATACGCTAGGTGATGTGCTGGCACAAACTGTGGGGGTCAGTGGCACACAATATGCAGCACCAGGGACGGACGATACCTTTAATAATTATTTTGCACGTGGTTTTAGTATTACCAATTATCAAGTAGATGGAATCAATAGCACCAGTGCTGCAATAGGCAATACCACTTCATTAAACACAAACGTATATGAAAATGTCACAGTCCTCAAAGGTGCAAATGGTTTGCTGAGTGGCACAGGTAATCCAAGTGCAACGATTAATTTAGTGCGCAAAAAACCTACCAAGGAATTACATAGTGATGCTCGTATCGAATTAGGCTCTTGGAATAAAGTTCGCTCTGAGGTTGATGTCTCAGGCAGCTTAAATCAAGATCAATCGCTACGTGCGCGTGTAGTGGCATCTTATGAAGACTATGACAGCTACCAAAAACGTGGAACAGGCAAGCAAGCAGGGATCTATGCGATTGTTGAAGCTGACCTTGATGAGTCGACTACATTACACGCAGGTATTGATGCTTATCAAAAAGAAAATGATGGTGTCACTGCTCATGGCTTTAATATTTTAGATATCAGTAAAACTAAGCGCACACCTTTTGGACCCAAAGACAATCACGCTGCTGCTTGGTCCTATGATGATGTGCAGCGTATCAACGTCTTTGCTGGGATCGAGCATATATTTAACAATGATTGGAAGACGTCCTTAAATACAGGTTACACCTGGTCAGATACAGATATTGTGTACGGCATCGCAGGGCGATCTAACATTAATCTCGCGGCAGACACAATGGCCTTTAGCGCTGACCGTAACACCAGAACACCTGAGCAATGGAACATTGATGCTTCAGCACAAGGTCCATTTCAATTGTTTGGACGCACACATGAAGCAGTATTGGGGATAACCGCCTATGATATGGAGCGCCATGATGATGACTGGAAAATTGAAGGTGTACCAAGTACAGTGCCTGTGTCAACATGGGACGGCACAGTGGCGGCGCCGATCATTACAGCCTCAGGTACATTAGAAGAAAAACAACGCCAAATTAGCAGCTATGGTGCCTTACGCTTAAACCCGATGGATCACTTACATGTCATTTTGGGTGCGAGTGTCAATAACTATCAAAATAAAGGCAATATCACGAGTGCCACTAACGAAAATGGAGAATTTGTACCGTATGCGGGTATTGTTTATGATTTAACCCCTGCATGGTCTGTGTATGGAAGTTATACCAATATTTTTAAGCCACAATCTAGTCGCGCTTATGACGGTGCAACTTTGGATCCAGTGACCGGAGATACCTTTGAGCTAGGCGTCAAAGCTGATCTCCTTCAAGAGCGACTTAACCTCAGCTTATCCGCTTTTAAAACCAAGCAAGAAAATGTAGCCGTGCGTGCGGGGGAATATACGCAACAAGACCTAGATCAAGGGCTTATTCCACCTGATTTAAGCATAGATGATGCCTACTACCGTGCAGCGCAAGGGGTAGAAAGTGAGGGGATTGAATTAGAAGTAGGTGGTGAACTACTGCCAAACTGGCGTATCGCTGGTGGCTATAGTTATGTCAATACAGAAGATAAAAGTGTACGTATTAATACCAATATTCCACAGAATCAGTTGAAGTTATTTACCAGTTATCAATTTAGTGGTGCACTAGAAAAACTATCCTTAGGTGCTGGGGTAAAATGGCAAAGTGATATTTATGCCTCAGTTGCTGACCGTAATACGTATAAACAAGATGCTTATACCCTCGTTGACCTAATGGGACGTTATCAAGCAACCGAGAATATAATTTTAGGCTTAAATATTTCCAACTTAACTGACGAAGAGTACTTGGTGGGTACTATGGCGCGCAGCAATGTTTGGGGGGCACCGCGTACCGTGACGGGTTCGGTACAATTTAAGTATTAATATTTTCAAAGTAGCCAATCCAAAGATTGGCTACTGCTTTTAGCTAAATAAATTCATATGAAATTTCCATTAATTTTATAAAAATATCTTTATGAAAGATCAACTTATATTTTAAAAAAAACATTAATTACAAAAAAATAAATAATTTAACGTTTCAATTTATGAATGCTTTAAATTATCTAAGCCATTACTTTACAATAAAAAAATTATTATTTTTTACTCAAAATTAAAAATGAATGATAGAAATATAATTTTAATAAAAATAAGTATTTGATATAAAAATGAAAATTAAAATAATAGAAAATTATCTTAAACATATTTTTTTAATTTATTTCATCAATAATAAGATCCAGATTCAACAATGAAGAGGGAACGATCATGTTTAAGTTATTTACCGCGAAACTCAGTAGTATTTTTACTCCAGCATATCAAGGTGTCACTCAAGTTGTAGGGAACACCATAAGTTATACTGCAGGTTTAGTCGACACTGCAGCCACAATTGTCGCACCGGTCACTGATGCACTCAGCCACATTCCAGTGGTGGGCTCAGTGATTGAGTCGACAGTGACAACCGCAGGCAACCTAGTGGCAGATGCAACCACTACTTTAAATCAAGTCGGCCAACATGTAGCTGCAGGTGACATTTCAGGTGCAGTAGATCAATTGCTTGACCATGCCACAGATCTCGTCGGTGGAACACTCAATCATGCATCAGACATTATTACCGACGTGGGTAATCTTGTTGATCCAATTACAGGTCATCCTTTATCAGATGTACCAATCCTAGGCGATGTGCTTAATGCCGCAGGTGTTACTGTAGGCAATGCAAGTGGCTTAGTTGATGAGTTGGGCGATTATGTAGCAGGTATTGATCCTCTAGATACTTTAGGACAACTGGCAAGTGATCCATTTGCCACCGTAGGTGGTGTAGTACAAGATGTCTCTGGCATTTTAGACAATATTTTAGAAGACATTGCACCTGTCACTGATCTTGTTTCCAATGTACCTATCGTCGGACATGTGGCTGATGGGCTAGGTTATGTGGCTCAACATACGATTGATGGTCTAGGCTTCTTAGGCGGGCATATCAGCCAATTGCCAAGTTTCAATCCATTTGATAGCGGCTCTTGGTGGACTTAATTCATACACATGCCTATGTAGCACTCTACATAGGCATTTTTAATGTCCTGTTGAACTAGAAAAAATATGAATAACCAACACACCACTTACAATCATTAGCATGCCAATGATTGCTGCAGTATCTAAAACCTGTTTAAAAAATACATAACCAATAATAGCGGTCAATACAATCCCTACACCACTCCAGATGGCATACGCCACTCCTAAGGGAATAGTTTTTATGACGTGTGAAAGTAAAAAGAATGCCACACTAAACAATAAAACCACCATCACCGAAGGTAACAGTTTAGTAAAACCTTGAGATTTTAATAAAAAGCTTGATCCTGTAACTTCGCACACGATTGCGATGGCCAATAATAAATAAGCGGTAAGGATTGGGCTCATAGCAGCTTCCTGAGTACTGTTGTGATTGAATTATTTTGATCACATGTGGATATTAAATTTGTACAAATCTAAGACACCTATGTGATTTATAAAACTTTAATTTTTAATCTATAGCGTTCACTGAAAGATTTAATCATTTTCCCCAGTAAAAGCTACACATTTCAATCTATTTTAAAAACAAGAATGATCAAAAAAAGCTACTTAAGCTTAACAACAATCAGCAAACACTCAAATCTTAGGCTTAAAAATAATGCTGACGTTTACTTGAACTTAGATATTCTGCAGCTTAATAAGGAAAATGCGAACTATTGAAGCAGAAAAGGAAAATTGCCTTATCAAGCACTTGATTCATACTCGGCCTATGAACTTAATAGGATCAAGTGATGAAACATAGACGTATTCGTACCTTTAACACTCAGGCCACCTATCGAGAACAACATTTAGATAATGATTTATGCCAAGCCGTGGTTGCACGTGGCAGTACCGTGTTTTTGCGTGGTCAAATTGGACAGAACTTAGATACATCTGAAAGCGTTTGTATTGGTGATGCAGCGGGTCAAGCTGAGCAAGCGATGTATAACATTAAGATGTTACTGGAAGAGGCCGGCGGTGAGCTTGAGGATATTTGTAAAATCACCATTTACATTATTGATCCACGTTACCGTGAAGAGGTTTATCGCGTGGTGGGGAAGTGGCTTAAAGGCGTGTTCCCCGTTTCAACCGGTATTGTGGTCTCTGCACTGGCTCGCCCAGAGTGGTTAGTTGAAATTGATGCCACCGCTGTGATTCCTGATGCCTAAGGTTGGAGGTTGTTTATGACTTTTTCCATTATTGCACGTTGCCCTAAAACTGGGCAATTTGGCGGCGCCATTAGCTCATCTTCACCCGCAGTTGCCGCACGCTGCCTACATGCCAAAGCAGGTATCGGGGTTGCCACCTCACAAAACATTACGGATCCATACTTGGCAAACATTTTGCTAGATATGCTGAAGTATGATCTGGCTCCTGAGCAGGCGATCTCAGAATTGGTAAAGAATACCGATTTTATTGAATATCGTCAGCTAACTGCACTCAATACCTCAGCACCACCCGCTGCATTTAGTGGCACTTATAGTTTAGGTGTACATGCTGAGTGCATTGGAGAACACGCAGTTGCTGCAGGCAATTTACTTGCCGATGCTCGAATCCCTGAAATCATGGTGAATACTTTTCACCAAGCATCAGGAAGTTTAGCTGAGCGTCTGTTACAGGCGCTACAAGCAGGTTTAGCTGCAGGTGGAGAAATGGGGCCTGTTCATTCTGCTGGCGTATTGGTAGTTGATAAACTCGAATGGCCAGTCATTAATTTACGTGTTGATTGGTCGGATACGCCAATTGAAGATCTCTATCAACTTTGGAAGCTATATGAACCTCAAGTCGAAGATTACGTAGTACGCGCTTTAAACCCAGCTATTTCACCCGATTACGGTGTACCGGGTAGCCAAGTTTCTTCGAGAGGTTAACGTTAGGATAATTAGGTGCTTAATCGAATCTCACTCCGTCAGATGCAATATTTTGTCGCGACTGCACAAAGTGGCAGCATTATTATTGCCTCAGAGAAAATCCATGTTTCTTCACCTTCGATTTCTGCAGCCATCGCACATATTGAATCTGAATTACAAGTGCAACTTTTTATTCGCCAACATGCCAAAGGCTTAATCTTGACCAATATTGGTGAGCGTGTCATGCAAGAATGTTTGTTGATCTTAAACCAATCAACGAACCTATACGCTTTAGCTGCCGATTTCTCTGGGTCGATTCGTGGCCCCTTACGCTTAGGATGCTTTAGCGCATTTTCACCGATGATTTACGCTGAAATTATCCACGGCTTTACTAACTTATATAAAAAAGTTGATCTCGCTTTATGTGAGGATGATCAGCAGGTATTGCTTCATCGTTTGGTCAGAAATGAACTGGATGTCGTGCTGACTTATGATTTGAACATTGATCATGATGTGGTGAATTTTGAATCTTTAGCAGTATTGCCCCCACATGTTTTGGTCAGTGAAGCACATCCTTTAGCAAAAAACTCAGCGGTCACTTTGCAAGAATTGGCTGACTATCCCATGGTGTTATTAGATATGCCCTACAGTAGTGATTATTTTATTTCGCTATTTCGGCAGCATAAACTCAGTCCCAAAGTTGAGCACTCGTCTAAACATGTAGATGTGGTACGGGCGATGGTGGCAAATAATTTAGGCTATACCATTTTAAACGTGCGTCCTAAAAACAATTATGCCTTAGATGGGAAACGTTTGGTGCGTATTCGCTTGGCAGGAGAACATCGTCCAATGCAAATTGGCTTGGCCACAGCAAAAAATGCACATTTAAATACGGTGTCGCAAGCGTTTATCAGCCGTTGCCGTGCTTTCTTGTCCAATCAATATATTCCTGGCATGGCAGATGCACATTTCTTTGATGCGCATATGAAAACTAAGCCATCACTGGTCGAGGTAGATTAATTGCAGCAACTCAATCATCTTACACTTCTCAAACAACTGATTTCTTTTGACACCACATCCTATAAAAGTAATTTAAACTTAATTTTTTATTTGCGTGATGTGTTTGAAGCTGCCGAGATTGACGTCCATCTTGATTTTAATGCAGAAAAAAATAAAGCCAATTTGTTGGCCAGTGTTGGCCCTTTAGATCAAGCCGGTATTTTGCTGTCAGGTCACTCCGATGTGGTACCCATCGATGGACAAAATTGGGATACACCAGCGTTCCAAGCCACGGTGAAACAGGGCAATATCTATGGACGTGGCACGGCGGATATGAAAGGCTTTCTGGCCTGCGCCGTGCTTGCATTATTAAAAGCCAGTCAACTCAAGCTACAGCGCCCATTACATTTATGTATCTCTTATGATGAAGAAATTGGCTGTATTGGGGTACGTGGTATTTTAGATCAACTGAAACAGCAGCTTAGACCCCCACTGATCTGCGTCATTGGCGAACCCACAATGATGCAATTGGCACTCGCCCATAAGGGGAAAACTGTATTTCGTGCCAAGTGTTGTGGTCAAGAAGGGCATTCGGCTTTAGCGCCCAATTATGTAAATGCCATCCATGTCGCTAGTGCTCTCATTCATGCGATTCAAACTGTACAAACTGATCTACAACAGCATGGCCATCAAGATGTAGGCTACGACATTGCCTACAGTACTTTACATGTGGGGAAAATTTCAGGGGGTACAGCTTTAAATATTGTCCCAAATCTATGTGTAGTCGATTACGAACTTCGACATTTGGCTGAAGATCAAAGCCATAGCATTCAAGAAAAAATTTTAAGTTGTCTTCAAGAAGAATTCCGCCACAAGATTCAACTTGAAGAAATCAATCAATATCCTGGGCTTAAAACATCCCCAACAGTACAAGCCGTTTCATTTATACAAGATTTATTGCCTTGCAATACCCGCACACAAAATATTTCCTTTGGTACTGAAGGGGGGCTATTTCAAGATGCCTTAGATTGTCCAGTGGTGGTATGTGGGCCAGGCGATATTGCTGTTGCACATAAACCCAATGAATACGTGGCAATTGAGCAGTTACAGCAATGTGACACATTTTTAGAGAAACTCATTCAGAATTTAATTTAAATCTAATTAATTATTTAAAAATAAAAGTGCACCTGTATGTGTGCGCTTTTATCGCTATATGCTTATCACTTCAGCCTTTTTGATTGCTTAATTAAAGCTGTATTAATAACTCAATTTTTCCAAATTACTTCCCGCTTAAATTTCCGCTATAACAGAATCAATCAAACATTGAATAGGCGGGGGATTGGAATGGATTTTAACTGGGCATATACCTTAAGTTTATTCTCACATCAAAGTTTTTGGAGTGCCACTTGGACCGTCATTCAGCTGAGTGTCTTAGTGTGGCTGCTAGGTATTGTGCTAGGTTTCATTTTAGTTTTTGCCAAACAATCACGTTATAAACCTTTAGCTTGGTCGAGTGACTTATATATTTGGTTTTTCCGCAGTTTGCCGCTGCTGGTGCTCTTGGTCTTTGTGTATAACTTACCGCAAATTTTCCCGGCATCGAGCGTTGTACTGGCATCACCATTTTTAGCAGGTCTGATTGCCATGACCTTAAGTGAAGCTGCCTATATTGCTGAAATTCATCGGGGTGGGTTAACGGCCATCCATAAAGGCCAAATCGAAGCAGGTAAAGCCTTAGGACTTAAATACGCAGGTATTCAACGCCTGATTGTCATTCCTCAAGCCTTTCGTGTGGCATTACCAGCGCTGGGTAACGAATATGTATCCATCGTAAAACTCACGTCTTTGGTCTCAGTCATCTCTTTAACTGAAATTTTGTTGGTAGGTCAGCGTCTTTACACCCAAAACTTTTTAGTGATGGAAACCATGTTGGCGGTTGCATTTTATTATGTCTTAATTGTGACTGTGTTTGGCTGGTTAATTCAGTATTTTGAACGCAAAATTGATATTAGCCAACGCAAACCTGGCATGCTCAGCGAACAAGATCCACTGAATCAGCTTCCGCTGGCCTCTATCCGTGCTCGTCAAGACGTACAACATGTAAAGCAAGGTGATTATGCTTTAGAAGCGTTAAACATTCATAAATCTTATGGGCAGCATGAAGTACTAAAAGGGATTAACCTGCAAGTCAAATGGGGGGAGGTGATCTCCATTATCGGTCCATCTGGTTCAGGAAAAACCACCTTGATTCGTACACTCAATGGTCTGGAATCACTCAATCAAGGCACAGTAAATTTACTGGGCCAACCCTTTTTAAAAGATCAGCACTTAACTGAAAATTCACCTGAATACAAAAAAAATATTGTCCATGTTGGAATGGTATTTCAAAGCTTTAATTTATTCCCACATAAAACCATTTTACAAAATGTCATGCTGGCGCCGATGTATCACCATATGGGAACTGTTTTAGACAACAAAATGACCGCTTTAGCCATGCTTGACAAAGTCGGTATGAAGCAACATGCCCATAAATACCCACATCAACTTTCTGGTGGCCAACAACAGCGTGTCGCAATTGCTCGTGCGTTGGCGATGCAACCCTCTATCATTTTGTTTGATGAGCCCACATCTGCACTCGATCCAGAATTGGTCAATGAAGTCCTGAAAGTGATTGAAGCATTAGCGGCTGAAGGCTTAACCATGATTATTGTGACCCATGAAATGCGCTTTGCTTTTCAAGTATCTGATCGGGTGATGTTTATGGAAGGTGGACATGTGGTGTTAAACGATAGTCCAGATGTATTGATGCGTACCCAACATGAACGCTTTCAACGCTTTATTGCCCAAGATCAATAGTTTTTATAAACAGGCGCTTAGAAAAATACGAATCGGATTTAAGTCTTCAAACACTTATATTAAAAACATCATAAAAACTCTAGCGAGTAAGAACAATGAACTATAAATCTCTAATGATCACAACTTTATGTAGTAGCTTTTTCCTCACTGCATGTGGCCAATCGAAGCAACCAGCGGCAGACTCAAACCATAAAGTGCTTGCGGTCGGTTCAGATCTCACCTTTCCACCTTATGAATTTTTAAAAGATGGCACACCAAGTGGCGTAAGCGTGGAAATTATGGAAAAAATTGCAACCGTACAAGGGTCAAAAACCAATTGGGTCGATACGCGCTGGGCCAATCTTATTCCAGGCCTAAAAGGCGAAAAATTCGATATTTTATTTTCTTCGATGTACATCACCCAAGAGCGTTTACAGCAAATTGACATGATTCCGTATTACAAAACCGATATCTCTTTATTGGTGCGTCAGGATTCACCCCTTAACCCACAAGGGCCCAATGATTTATGTGGCAAAACAGTGGGTGCCATGAAAGGCACCGCCTTCTCAAGCCAAGTATATGAAATCTCTAAACAACGCTGTGAAGCAAAAGGGTTGGCTGCGATTACCGTGCGTGAATTTGAGACTTCACCACAAACTACACAAGCCCTGCTTGCTCATGCCGTAGATATTCAATACGACGATGCAGCGGTGATGAAGGCGGCTGAACAAAACCTACAAGGCAAAGTCAAAGTGACCTCGACCGAAGCATTCTTCCCCACAGTCGGTGGCATTGGTATTCGTAAAGGGGATAAAGCCACCTACGCCTTGGTTGAAGAGGGAATTGCCAAGCTCAAAGCCTCAGGTGAGTTTGAGAAAATTTTGGCCAGCTATGGCTTAAAAGCACCCACAGATGCTGATATTGCTGCTGTGATGAATCCTCAGTAATAAGGAATAGGAATATGCTACATCCACAACAGATTGAACAATTCCATCGCGATGGATATTTAGTGGTTGAAGATGTCTTAACTGAACAAGAGCTGAAAGGCCTTCGTGACCAGTTAGAAATATGGATTGAAGAAAGTCGTGAGTTTGAGGCCGCCTATGGTGAAACGATAGATCAGCGGGCACGCTTTGATGTCGACCCTGTGGATCATCGTCGCGATCATCCTGCCTTAAGACGCGTCAGCTCACCGACCGAAATTTCTGATGCCTATTATCAAATTGCGATGCAATCGGCGATGACCAAAATGGCGGGACAGCTCATTGGGGGCAGCGGTACGCGTTTTCATCATAGTAAAGTCAATGCCAAACTTCCGCATACCGCAACCACTGTAAAATGGCATCAAGATTTCCCTTTTACCCCACACACCAATGATGACATGATTACTGCATTGCTGATGGTCGGGGAAGTCACGGCAGAGAATGGTCCCTTACAGGTGATTTCAGGTAGCCACCGCGGAGAATTATATAGCCACTGGCAAGATGGTCGATTTACGGGCAAAGTTGCTGACGAAATTGAAGGTACTTGCCAAAACTATGTTTCATGCACAGGAAAAGCAGGCGCCGTATGTTTTATGCATACACGATTATTGCATGCCTCGGGTGCCAATCGAACCGAATTGCCACGCTATTTGTTTATTAGCGTTTATGCAGCAGAAGATGCGGTACCTCTATCAGATAATCCATTGCCTAGCCTACATCAAGGTCAGTTGGTGTATGGCCAAGAAAGTGGACAGGTTAGAATGAGCCCAAATCAGCTCCAAATGCCACAAAAGCCTAAAGGCGCCTCATTCTTTGTCCAGCAGGCTGGCCTAGAAATGGCCTAATCAAAAAAGAGAGCCTAAGAGCTCTCTTTTTTTAGGCTGCGTATTTAATCCAATACGCTCGGATCTTCTGCAATCATGATGGCTTTCATTTCATTAAAATGTGCCAAGCTAAAATCTTCAATCCCTTGCCAATCTCGCGCGGTTTTTTCTGCCACGTCATCACTCAAAATATTCAAAGCTTGGCCTGTGGCGTAGGCATTTACCACAATTTGACAGGCTCGCTCAAAGGTATACATATCATCAAAGGCAATGCCAATCTCATGTGAGGCAATTAATACCCCATGATTGCCCATCATTAAGCGTTGATGTTGCCCTAAACACATGGCTAAACGTTGCCCTTCAGCGATGTGGTCTGCCATACCAGCGTAAGCCAAGTCATATGCCACACGGTTAAAATAGCGTGCACTATTTTGCTCAAGTGGAATTAACACCGGTGATTGCAAACAAGACAGCGTTGTCGCATAAATAGGGTGCAAATGCATAATCACTTTCAGCTCAGGACGGAGTTTGTGAATCTGGCCATGAATGGCCCAAGCCGTGGCATCAATTTTACTGTGATCAAAGCTTTGCTCATCATTCGCATCTAATAATATTAAATCACTGGCTTTAAGTTTAGAAAAATGTTTCCACTTGGGATTTAGTAAAAAGTGTCGACCGTCGTCGGATACCGCAGCACTAAAATGATTGGCCACTGCCTCATGTAGACCTAGTTTTGCCACTAAACGTAGTGCTACAGCCAAATCAACTCGGATCTCTGCCTCTGTCTTCATTGCTTTTCTCATTTAGGATTTTCTTTAGTCTAAGCAGTTCAGTCGTAATCTTTGCATCGTATTTTTTGGAGTATTGGCTAAGAAATTCAAAATTACTTTTGCGCAACAACTCGCGTATAAATGATTTAAAACCTTAAAAATAAGCGAGTTAAACAATGTTTAAAGTTATTCCTTTGATTGGGGCACTAGGTTTAAGTTTCATCACGGCGTGTAGCCAACAAACACCGCCAGAACAGACACCAAACACCCAAGTTTATAACATTGGCAGTGACATGACTTTTCCGCCATTTGAATACATAGAAAATGATCAACCTGTAGGTTTTGATATTGATGTCGCTAGACAAATTTTTGCCCATTCCAATGCCGATGTAAATTTTATTGATAGCCGTTTTTCTAATCTCATTACTGGCTTAGAAGCCAAAAAATTTGATTTGGTGATGTCAGCGTTATACATCACCAAAGAACGTCTCAATAAAGTGGATATGGTGCCGTATTACATGACCACAGAAGCGCTCGTTGCTCTAAAAAACTCAAATTACCAACCTAAAACCCGCGATGATTTATGCGGTAAAACCATTTCTTCGCAAAAAGGCTCAATGTTCCCTGAACAACTCAGAACCATGTCACAAGATTCTTGTGTCGCAAAGGGCAAAGCGCCAATTACCATCCGTGAGTTTGACACCTCACCTGAAGCTGTACAGGCGTTATTGGCCAAAGCCGTCGATGCCCATTACGACGATGCCAGTGTGGCAAAAAGTACCGTCGATAAACTCAAAGACCGTGTCGTGATCAGTTCAACTGAAGATTTCTTCCCCGTACTCGGTGGCATTGCTATTCCTAAAGGCGATCAGGCGATGTTAGCAAAGGTTCAAGATGGCTTAAATGCAATGAAGCAATCCGGCGAATATGACAAGCTCTTAGCCAAATATCATCTGCAGGCACCCTCTGAAGAAGAAATTGCCCAATATATGCCGCAATAATACTCACACCATATAAGACCATAACTATGCAAAGATTCTTTAAAGCATCCCTGTGTTGCGTTTTAATGAGCTGCTTCAGCCTGCCTAGCTTGGCAGGACCACTCAAGATTGGCGATGCAAACTCCGCACAGGGAGAACTCTCTGTTTCCGGATTTTTACGGGCAAAATATCAAGATAAAAGTTGGACCGATAACGATCATCAACTGAGTTTTGACACTGCACGCATTAACCTTGCGTATCAATCACCCACATGGTTTGGCTATGCGGAATATCGCTGTTATCAATTTGATAAGCTTTGTGATTTTTCAACCTTAGTCGATGGTTACATCGGCTACAAGCTCAATGATCAGCATGTGGTTCAAGCAGGGTTACAAGCTGTCCCTTTTGGTCCTGGGCGTTTTTGGGAAAGTAACTATTATGGCGGCATTATTACCCAAATTGGTCTAGAAGATGTACATAATGTAGGTCTTAAATATCAGGCCACCTTTGATCAGGGCTCAAATTTAGAACTGGGTTATTTTAGTGGTGATGGTGGCGCATATAGTGGCCCTTACGCTGATGATGCAAGTCGCTATACCACGAATTTTGTTAAACCAGAAGATCCCAATATAAGCCATTTAGATGAGAAAAATATGTGGATTGCCCGATTTACCCAGACCTTACCAGGGCTTCCGCCAAGTATGACCAGCTCCCTTGGTGCATCCTATTGGTACTCAGAGATAGACAATAAAAGTTTTAATCGAGAAGGCGAGCGCAAAGCTTGGGCACTCTTTGGTCATCTTGCTTACCAAGATTGGACCTTTGCTTTAACGGTGGGCCAAAATGATGTGAATAATCAAGATCCGCGTCATTCAAAAGCCTCATTAATGGGTTCATTTGATGATAACTTTATGGTGGCCAATAAGGGGACGTTTTATACTGCCGATGTCAGCTATAGCTTTAAAGACGTTGGCCCATTGACCAAGGTGAGCCCGTATGCCATGTATAGTCTGTATGATAAATCAGAAAGCGGTTACCGAGATTCATCACGTCATTTAATTGGTGTGGCAACATACTATAAAGATATAAGCTTGGTGGCTGAATATATTATAGGCAAAAATGACTTCCTCATTGGCGGGCCGAGCGATGCGTATGCAGAAGGGAGTGACACTCAAAGCCATGAGCTACTCAACTTACAATTGTATTATCATTTTTAGTTCAAAAAAGGGGCGATAAGCCCCTTTTTTATCGCTTTATTTAAGCCACTTGACCCAGCCCTTTTGGAATGCCATTTCGACCAGGAAAATCTTCAGCGAGACGCCGTGCATTGGGCATTTTTAACCAGACTCTTAACAATTTACGACGTTGATGAATATCATCAAAATCTTCGAAGGCTGAACGTGAGTGCATCACAGCATAATTATTACAAAATTGTAGATCGCCCGGCTCTAACATCATATCTAATTTAAGCTCAGGCAGTTGACTGACCTGATCAAAAATATCTAAGGCATCGCGTTGCACGCGAGACAGCGGGATATTTTTCCGTTGATGCCCCAGTTCAATATAGTAACGTAAGTAACGACAAGATAGTTTCCCATCAAAATAGCTAAAAATTGGGGTTAATGAGGGTTCAAGCTCACCTAAGTGGTCATACCATGCCGGATGGTAATAATAAGCGAGGTATTGAGGATAATGCTTTAAAATATAGTTATAGACACTCGCAGAACTGACTAAACTGCTTAAGCCACCCTGTTTGGCTTTACGCACAGAAAGTAAGCCAACCACATCGCTTAAGTCGGCATGATAGGGCAGATTGGCATTGGTTTCGTAGACACGGGTCATTTTATTGTTCAAATCTCCGACGTTTTCTACATAACCAATTAAGTCACCACGGGCATTTTGAGTGACAGGTTCACCTAAGTATAGGCTCAAAATATAGTAGACGTTGGCCAACTCTGCTTCAGTATAATGCTGCGCATCTAGTCCTCGAATCACGATAAAACCATAACCGTTTTCAAGTTCTTCACGAATGTTGTCGATTCGATCTAAGAACATGGCATCATCAATGAGCACATCTGATCGATTAAAGTGAGGGGCATGTAAATTTTTATGGTGTATTTGCATAAGGGCTGAATCAAGTACCATTAACTCATGCCCAGTGAAATGATAAATCCAGTCGTACTGTGTCGCAAGCACCTGACCGAGCCAAGCGGCTTTGGTGGTCATCGGGTTGGTTAGCATGGTATTCATAGTGACTCCAAATTAAAAAAAATCAGCCCAGAGCAAGATGGGCTGAAACATGGAACATTACGCACATTTAGAGGTGTCTTCAGAGATTTTGTATTGATGATATTTATTTTGAATATCAATATGTTCTGCAATGTGTTTTGCATCGTGCCATACCCCCCAGATAAAGCTTGAACCGCGTCCTGTTAAATACGGTAAGCCTAGGAAATACACACCACGCTCAGACGATATGCCACGGGTATGTTGTGGTTGTTGGTTTTCATCAAAGGCATTGACTTGTAACCAGCTAAAGTCATAACGAAAACCTGATGCCCAAATCACACTTGTAATCCCTGCAGCCTTAAGATCTAAACTGAGTAGTGGATTAGTGACACAATCAGGATCAGGTAATTGCTGACGTGCGTTCGGCTCCTCTGGCAGGTCCAGCCCATTTTTGCTGACATAAGCATCGGCTTGATCATAAAATGCTATCAGAGCAGCATCGCCGTGTTTTAAGTTGTCAGCTAAATCAGATTTAAAGTACACATTATGCTGATCAAAACGGTCCGTCATCCCCAATAAGGTAATACCTTGCTGAGCCAAGTGACGAAAATCAATATTGATCCCGCCATGTGCACCACTGACAGCCAAACCTTTTAAGGGGCCAGTGTCTTTACGCATAAAATCCCAACCGCCCAATACGCCAAGCCACCACACATTATCACGATTACGGTAGCTACGTGGAGGACGCTCATGCTGTCCCACGGAGAGATATACTTTTTTACCTGAGCGATTGATTTCATCGGCAATTTGTACACCAGATGAGCCCGAGCCAATCACCAGTACTGCACCTTCAGGCAGTTGTTGCGGATTTTTATATTGGTCAGAATGAATTTGGTAAAAATCGGGCAGAGCAGGAGCAATACTTGGAATCACTGCTGTCTGAAAAGCCCCTGTGGCTGACACAACATGCTGAGCAAAAAGCGTACCTTCGGAGCTTTCTATGGTAAAACCTAACGCTCCTTCAGATTTATAGACTTGATAAACGGTAACACCTGTATAAATCGGCAGTTGAAATTTTTCCGCATATTGTTGAAAATAATCAGCCACCTGATCATGATGGACAAAACTATCTGGATCCGCATCAAAGGCTAAATTGGGGAAGCAGTCATGCCAACAAGGGCCATTGGCGACCAGTGAATCCCAGCGCCGTGTACGCCATGCTTCAGCAATACGGTGCTTTTCAAGTACAACATGACCAATACCTAAGCGTGTCAGATGCTCACTCATGGCTACACCAGCTTGACCTGCACCGACGACCACGGTATCTACCTTGATTTGATCTAATTTCATACGTCTTTCCCGTGTCTGTTGCCATAACACTGTTATTGATTTGGATAAATTGACTATAGAACGTACACACACAATGCGAAAATCATATAAGCAGAAGTGTTAGATCAAAAAAACTGAAGTGACCCAAAAGAAAAAGATCAATACTGAGCTATTGATCTTTCTCATTTACTTTTTCTTTTATTCAGACATAATCGGAAATTCATCTTCGGGTAATGCATCACCTGTGCGAAGCACCCCGATTAAATGCGGATATTGAGGCGATGTTTTTCCGCCCCGATCTACATAAACTGCATGATCACCTAGCCAACGAAAAGATACCGCACGGCGCGCATGCGTATTAGACAAATTACCCGGTGCACCATGTACAGTCAGATAATCAAAAGCAATTGCATCACCAGGCTCCAAAGCCCAACCCACAATATCATAGGCATCACGTTGTGCGTCAATATCAGGTAAAATCACCTCTTTCGCTGCACCATGATCATAATATTCACCATTAAAACTCTGCGGACGAAAGTGTTGCCCCCATTGATGAGATCCCGCAATAAACTCAATGGCCGACTCTCGTTCTACGGGATCAAGTGGAATCCAAAGACTTAATGTTTGTTGTGCATCTACTGGATAATAAGGTGCATCATGATGCCAAGGCGTAGCTTTATTCGAGCCAGCAGCTTTAACCAGAACATGTTCATGAAAAATTCTGACGTGTTTGGCCCCCATGATGGTTTTGGCAATATAGGCCGCAGGACTTTGCTCAATAAAATCTTTAAAGGGTTGAATTCTCTGCCAATTACAATAGTCTGCCCAAAATTGTCCTTGTGTTTTTTCAGGGGAATAATCTTTAAACCATGGTCCAGGTTGCTGTTCATTTTGTTGAACCCCTTGTTCAAGTAATGCTAACCAATCCTTAAATAAGCCTCGAATCACCACAACGCCATCACGTTGAAATGCTATTTTTTCTTGCTCTAACATATTGATTCTCCATTTAAGTACCTTCTTAAAGTAATCCGAATTGCTAAGGCAAGAAATTTAGCTTTTTAAAAGCTAAGCTTTGATTTTTTGGAATGACCTAGTTAAATATTCAACAGCACATAGACATCATGGCATATCAGAGAGGGTTATCTGGATCACAAGTGTGATCTGTGTATATAAAAGGGGTTATTTTATTTTTATATGCTGAGGTACGGAATAACCCATGAATAGCGTCAT
Organism: Acinetobacter sp. CY05; assembly: GCF_059515805.1. NCBI lineage: Bacteria > Pseudomonadati > Pseudomonadota > Gammaproteobacteria > Moraxellales > Moraxellaceae > Acinetobacter > Acinetobacter sp. CY05. The sequence continues at coordinate 44,090 of NZ_JCAKMW010000007.1, forward strand.
TCCGAAAATAATTTTTATCCAAAAATTTTAACAAACCGAATAAAAATCATAATCTTAATAAATTTTTTTAGAAAAATCTTGAGCAAGAAGTGTCTCTACAAAATGAGCAGAAATATGAGACAAATCTTGGGATGTTTTATAGATAATTCCTACAGGGAATAATGGACCATGATCTGCGATTTCAATTAAACAATTATGTTCTAGGTCTATAAAGTTTTGAAAATGTCGAGGAATAGCACTGACTCCTAAACCATAAGACGTAAAATGAGACAGAGAGTTAATGTGGTGGCATTCAACTTTCACATTTAATTTAATTTCATGCACTTGGCATTGATTTTCAATAATTTGGCGTACGATAGAAGGGTGTTGCAAAGTAACAAAAGGCTCTTTGCATAAGTCTTGCCAGGCAACCGATGAGCACTGACTTAAAGGATGCTTTTTGGGTACAACAGCAATAAAACCTTCGTCAAATAATGGATGAAAGGTCAACTGATGATATGCCTCAGGCCGAAAACAGATACCAATTTCAAAAATACCTTCTTGTACCTTTTCTATAATTTTTTCATGCGTAATATCATGAATGGAAAAATTAATATTGGGATGTAATTTCGAAAATCGATCAATTACCGCAGGCAACATAGAGTGAGTCACAAAGCTCATAGATGCAACGTTTAAGGTACCACGATTAAGTTTAAATCGTTGTTTAACATCCTTTTCCATCTCTTCCCAATGCGCCAATAATTTCTTAGCATAAGGAATTAAAGACTGACCTTCCGCAGTCATTTCTACACGGCGCGTTGTACGTTTAAATAACTTCCCACCTAACTCGTCTTCTAAAGTCTTAATACTTAAACTTAATGCCGATTGGCTAAGACATAGTTCATTCGCTGCATTAGCATAATTTAAAGTACGTGCCAAAACTAAAAAAGCTTTTAATTGTTTAAAGGTCATACGCTCTCTTTTAGCATTTTATTTATGCTCAACATCCACTTCTACTCATCAACTACCACTTGAGTATTCATGAGTTTTCCTGCTTAGCCAAGCACTATTTTCAAATAATCTCTTGATCAATCTGACTTATAGTAAGCCCAACTGCTGCATGATCTTGCATTATTCACCAGGCTGTAAATGGAACTTTACCGCTCGAGATCAGCAGTTTTCAGGATGAATAAGATAAGGACAACATACAGTTATGTGGGATTTAGGCATTATTTTACTTTCGTTAGGGCTGTTAATGTATACCGCCTATCGTGGATTTTCCGTAATTTTAATGGCACCTATTTGTGCCTTATTAGCGGTATTGCTGATTAATCCAGCCAACGTCTTACCATTTTATTCAGGGGTATTTATGCCCAAGATGGTGGGGTTTATCAAAGATTACTTTTTAGTCTTTTTACTCGGTGCAATTTTTGGCAAAGTGGTTGAGATGTCAGGCATTGCAGCTTCGATTGCAAAAACAATCGTCAATTTAATTGGTTCTAAGAATGCCATGCTGACTGTGGTACTTTTAGGTGCAATTTTAACCTATAGCGGTGTCAGTTTATTTGTAGTGGTTTTTGCAGTTTATCCTTTTGCTAATCAACTATTTAAACAAGCCAATATTCCAAAACGTTTATTGCCTGGTACGATTGCTTTAGGTGCATTTACCTTTACTATGGATGCCTTACCTGGTACTCCACAAATCCAAAATGTAATTCCAACGACGTTCTTTGGCACAAATATTTATGCTGCTCCGATACTTGGGATTTTAGGTGCTATTTTTGTACTGGGTATGGGACTCAGTTATTTAGAATGGCGTCGCCGTGTAGCCGCTAAAAAAGGACAAGGATATAGCGATGGTCTTGGCTTAAATGATACAGAATTACAGCAGTTAAATACGATAAGTTCTAAAGAAAATGGAACCGTCTTACGCCAATGCTTAGCTTTTGTTCCTCTTATTTTAGTGGCTGTAATGAATAAATATCTCTCTGGAGCAATTCAAGATTGGTATCCAAATGGCTTTGATTTTAGTGCTTTAGGTCTAATGAACTATAGTGTCGATGTTGCCAAAAGTGCTGCTATTTGGGCAGTAGGCTTAGCTTTAATCGTTGGGATCATCAGTGCAGTATTATTTGATTTCCGCCGTGTATATGACACCTTTAAGGAAGGCGTAAATACCAGTATCTCAGGTGCGCTATTAGCAGTAATGAATACGGCTTCTGAATATGGCTTCGGAGCAATTATTGCAGCTTTACCTGGATTTATTATTATCAGTCAGGCCTTAGGTAATACCTTTACAAATCCACTCGTGAATGGAGCTGTGACTACGACTGTATTAGCAGGTGTTACAGGCTCTGCATCTGGGGGGATGAGTATTGCTTTAAGCGCTATGGCAGATCAATATAATACGGCTATTACGGCTATGGGCATTCCCCCTGAAGTAATGCATCGTATCGTGGCGATGGCATCTGGAGGGATGGACACTTTACCGCATAATGGTGCTGTGATTACTTTACTTGCAGTCACAGGACTCACACATAAGCAATCTTATAAAGATATTTTTGCGATTACTATCATTAAAACACTGGCTGTATTTGTCGCGATTGCTGCATTTACATGGTTTGGTATTATTTAAATAAAGAGAATGAGTATGGAACACTTATTACAAGACAAAGTTGCATTTATTAGCGGTTCTGCTAGTGGTATTGGTTTAGAAATTGCGCAGAAATTTGCGCAAGCCGGTGCCAAAGTCGTGATTTCCGATTTAAATCAAGAAAAATGCCAACAGGCAACCCAAATCCTACAACAACAAGGCTTTGATGTCTTATCTGCACCTTGCGATGTCAGCAATGAGACCGACTATCAAGCTGCGATTCAACTCACTGAGCGTCATTTCGGCCGTCTGGACATTTTAATTAATAATGCCGGCTTTCAGCATGTGGCTGCGATTGAAGACTTCCCTACAGAAACCTTTCAAAAACTTATCAATGTGATGTTAGTGGGTTCATTTATTGGGATTAAACATGCCTTACCCATCATGAAACGTCAAAAATTTGGCCGTATTATTAATATGGCTTCGATCAATGGACTGATTGGCTTTGCGGGAAAAGCTGGCTATAACAGCGCGAAACATGGCGTCATTGGACTGACCAAAGTGGCCGCACTCGAATGTGCACGCGAGGGCATTACGGTCAATGCTTTATGCCCAGGCTATGTAGATACGCCATTGGTACGTGGACAAATTACGGATTTAGCCAAAACGCGCCAAGTGAGTGAAAGCAGTGCTTTAGAAGATGTCATTTTGGCCATGGTGCCACAAAAACGCTTACTTAGTGTGGCAGAGATTGCCGACTATGCCATTTTTTTGGCTAGCGATAAAGCAGGTGGGATCACCGGTCAAGCAGTAGTCATGGATGGTGGCTATACAGCACAGTAAAAAACCACAAATAAAAAAGCCTCAACGAATTGAGGCTTTTTTATGACTGAACCTTACGCGTGTTTTTTCACTTTTAAACGTGCTTCATGCAAAAGCGGTTCGGTGTAACCAGAAGGTTGCAATTGACCTTTGAAAATTAGATCCGACGCTGCCTGAAATGCGATGCTGTGTTCAAAATCATCTGACATCGCACGATACTCAGGATCATCGGCATTTTGTTGATCAACAATTTTCGCCATCCGTTGTAAAGCTGCTGCAACTTCGGCTTGTGTAACCACGCCGTGACAGAGCCAATTGGCAAGATGCTGTGATGAAATACGTAAAGTGGCACGATCTTCCATCAAACCAACATCATCAATATCAGGTACTTTCGAGCATCCAACACCTAAATCCACCCAACGCACCACATAACCTAGAATCCCTTGGCAGTTGTTTTCAATTTCACGGCGTTTTTCTTCAGCACTCCAATTATAATCTAGGGCCAGTGCAGGGCTAAGTAAGTCATCTAAGCTAAGAATAGGCTCATGTTTGAGTTGTTGCTGGCGTTGGCTTACATTCACTTGATGATAATGTAGCGCATGCAACACAGCACCTGTTGGTGAGGGCACCCAAGCACAACTTGCACCAGCGTGTGGATGTTCAGCTTTAGAGTCATACATAGCTTTAAGCAAATCGGTTTTGGCCCACATGCCTTTACCAATTTGGGCTTTACCTTGTAGACCTACTTGTAAGCCAATCATGACATTGCGATTTTCATAGGCATCAAACCATGCTTGGTTTTTAATTTGTGCTTTAGGTAAAAATGCACCTGCATGCATGAGAGTATGAATTTCATCCCCAGTACGGTCCATAAAACCAGTATTGATAAAAATCACGCGATCTTTGGCTTCAGCAATACAATTTTTTAAGTTAACCGAGGTACGACGCTCTTCATCCATAATACCAATTTTCAGTGTTTTTGCAGGAAGATTGAGTGCTTGTTCAACCCGACCAAACAACGCCACCGTAAAGGCCACTTCTTCTGGGCCGTGCATTTTGGGCTTCACAATATACATCGAACCCGTACGCGAGTTGGTGAAAGGGTTTTCACCACGTAGGTCCGTTAAACTGAGTAAAGGTGTAATCAATGCATCCATAATGCCTTCAAAGATTTCCTCACCATTAATTAAAATCGCGGGATTGGTCATCAGGTGTCCAACATTACGTAGCAGCATCAATGAACGTCCTTTTAATACGTGCTGAGTGCCGGATAAATCTTGATAGCTATGATCTTGATTGAGCTGGCGTGTAATGGTTTTACCATTTTTTTCCAGTGTCTCTTGTAAAGTACCGCGCATGAGACCCAACCAGTTACGGTAAGCTTCAACTTTATCCTCAGCATCTACCGCAGACACAGAATCTTCTAAATCCTGAATGGTAGTGACAGCTGCTTCAACTAAAATATCTTTAATACCAGCTAGGTCTTGCTGACCAATAGGATGTTGGTCATCAAATTGAACGATGATATGTAAGCCATTATTCTTGAAAATAATTTCAGATGGTGCATTTGAGTCACCGTTTAATCCTACACATTGACTTGGATCTTTTAAGCCTGTGGTTGTGCCATCTTGTAAGGTTATCGATAGGGCGCCATTTTGGATTGACCATTGTGTAGCTTGATGATAACTCGCATTTTGTAGTGGGAAGGTCTGATCTAAGAAATCTTTGGCAAAAGCAATGACCTTTTCACCACGTAGCGGATTATAGCGTGCAGTTTTTTCACAGCCATCCGTTTCTGCAATCATGTCTGTGCCATAGAGTGCATCATAAAGTGACCCCCAACGTGCATTGGCGGCATTTAAGCTATAACGCGCGTTACGTACAGGAACAACCAGCTGTGGACCGGCAAGCGTAGCGATCTCTTCATCTACATTGGTGGTCGTGACTTGGAAGTCCTCAACCTCTGGCAGTAAATAGCCAATGTCTGTTAAGAAAGCTTTATAAGCATTTAATTCGAAAGTATTGTTGCGATGCCATGTATCAATTTGACTTTGTAGCGCATCGCGTTTGGCCAACAGATCTTTATTCTTTTGGGTAAATTCCAGGGCAATTGTTTCAAAATTTTGCCAATAGGTTTGACTGTCAATCCCAGTGCCGATTAAAGCTTCGTTTTCAATAAAGTCGTAAAGTTCTTTGGCAATCGCTAAGTGACCGTGTTCAGTAAATAATTTCATGTTGTCTATCCTATTTTTTATACACACGACGATCTAAATCGCTGCGCCGTGAGTGATATACTTTTGTGCAGTAGGCAGGTCTTAGATGGATTGCATACTTAAAGCAACCAGTACCGTGATCAGTTGTAAGACACAGACGAGGGCAAATAACTGCCAACCGCGTTTTTTATTTTTTTGCCGTAATTCAGAGACAAAATTTGACATGATTTTAGCCTCCGTAGATACGGATTAAGCAGCAGCCAATACAGTTTGAATTTCATGGCGTATCAAAACTGCTGTGGCAGCAGATAGGGTAAACCCCAAATGGCCATGCCCTGTATTATAAAAGACCCGTGATTGGCAACTGCGTTGTACACGTGGCATCATGTCCGGCATCATTGGACGTAAGCCCGCCCATGAGATCACATTATCTGTGGCAATATCGAAGTTCTTATTGACCCAATCGACCAAAGGCTGAATACGGTCATGGCGGATATCCTTGTTATAGCCATTAAACTCTGCCGTCCCAGCAACACGGAAGCGATCTTTGCCCAAACGTGAAGTGACAATTTTTGCACTTTCATCTAATAGACTCACCCAAGGCGCATTGTTAACACTCTGTTCATCTTGTAAATTGACCGTAATTGAGTAGCCTTTGACTGGATAAATATGAATTTTGTCGCCCAGTTGTTCGCCTAAATGGTAACTATTGACACCACCACAAATCACTACACCATCAAATGTCTGTTGCTGTTGGGCATCTTGTTGGCTGTAGAGAATATCAACCCGATCAAGATGCGGGCTAATATTTAACACATTGGCTCCTAAACAGAACTTCACCCCATATTTTTCACATGCTGCGGCTAGGCCGCGGGTAAATTTATGAATATCACCCGTCGCATCATCTGGTGTATAAAAACCAGCGTAATATTGACCGGTTAAGGTGGGCTCAATGGCCTTAATTTCATCAGGTGTGACTGCATGGCGCTCTAAGCCACCTTTTTGCAGCAACTGATTGACTTTTTTAGCCACCTCAAATTCATATTGATTATGATAAAAATGCAAAATCCCTTTTTTTTCTAAATTAAAATCAAAGCCTTCTTCATCAGCAATGCGAAACATATGCTGACGCGCCTCTAAGGCAAGGCGTACTGTGGCAATGGTATTGTTTTCATAATGTTTAATGTTATTTAAAAATGACACTAACCATGTGTATTTATGCAGATTAAAAGAAGGATTGAGCAGCAATGGCGCGTCTTTTTGCGACATCCACTTTAAGCCTTTAGCGATGGTGGATTTCTGATTCCACACCTCTGCATTACAGGCAGACAATTGACCGCCGTTGGCAAAGGAAGTTTCCATTGCGGGGTAGAGGTTTTTTTCAAAAACAGTGACATCAAAGCCTTGCTTGACAAGTTCATATGCAGTGGTCACACCCGTGATCCCTGCACCAATAATAGCAATATGATGGGTCATATCGTCCTCACTAATTTAGGTGATATCCCATCTGTCCTTGGACCTGAGAGTTTCGGGATTGCCCCTTCCTCCTTCGGTGTGCTGATGCACTCTCCAGATTTTTTATTATGCGTTACAGTCCTTTTGCCTGAGAGTTTCCGGGATGTTGCACCTTCGGCGAATCATTGAAGATTTCTCTCCTGTAACGATTTTTTTATTATGCAATTACGATGCCATCCTTGATTTTAAGTTCCAGAATAAAATAATCGTAATTGAAGCAATGTGCAGCCGTTATTCCTTGTGTGACCGCACTGAAAACAACAGTAGCAAAAATTAATTGCACCATAATGATACATCGTGTTGTTCATCTGTTAAAAAAGGTGAATCATTGATTCACCTCGTTGCATAGATCAAAACACTAGACTGACTTATGTCGAGCTTTAGCTTGAGCAGGTCGGTAAAAGCCAAAATAACCAATGCTTTGGCATTTTAAATTTAGATGCTTGATGCAAGTGAGGTTGCGTTTTGTAATAGCGTAAATAACAACACATAATCAATGCCCAAATACTAATAAATAAAATCACGCATAAAGCACTGGCAAGCGTAAATAGCTCCATAGTATTGGGCACAAATATTGTAAAGCTGCTTTTGATAACTGTCCAAATCGAGCAGGTGCTAAACGATATTGTGATAAACCAAAAAGCATGAATGGTCAGTGATGGCGATATCACACCCAGCTTTGATGGCCTTACAATACATAAAAGCATTTTATTAGCAGCAGGGCATAGCACATCTCATCTCACTATTCCTTCGGTGAGTCAAATTAGTTTGATTGCTCTCTTATCATCATGGTTTATGATGCATAAGCATATGCCAAGAAGATAAATAACTAGGATGAGCTGCTTGTTGTTATCGTTTTCTACACTACAGTCAAATCTTCAAGCACTCATCTGCTGCTACAATAATGTCAAATCCTTGTCAGCTTACAATAGCTTTCATTCAAGATCAGGCGATGTCTAGCCATCAGCGTTATGACAAGAAAAATATTACCCATCAAGAGATAAGTTTTATGCAAGCGATTATTGTTCAACATCCTGCAGGTTTTGATCAGCTACAAGCCGTTGCACTACCTGAAATTTCTGCACCAAACAATGGCGAAATTCAAGTGAGAATTCATGCCAATTCATTAAATTTCCATGATTTGGTGGTTGCACGTGGCGACTTCCCGACTGAAGATGGACGTATTTTAATGTCTGACGGTGCAGGGGTGGTTACAGCCGTTGGTGCGGACGTGACTGAATTTGCAGTGGGGGATCATGTGGTGTCCTGTTTCTTTCCGACTTGGCAAAGCGGCCCTGCCACTTTGTCCGATTTTAAAACTGTACCCGGTGATGGGATAGATGGTTATGCACGTAACATGGTCAATGCACCTGCAACTGCATTTACGCATGCCCCTAAAAATTATAGCCATGAAGAGGCAGCCACCTTAACCACCGCAGGCTTAACGGCTTGGCGCGCGTTGGTTGTGGATGGTCAACTTCAAGCGGGTGATACAGTATTGATCTTAGGTACAGGTGGTGTGTCAATTTTTGCCTTACAAATGGCAAAATCTTTAGGGGCTAAAGTCATTGCAACTACGTCGTCTGAAGAAAAAGCTGAAAAATTACGTGCGCTTGGCGCAGATCATGTGATTAATTATCGTGAAATTCCAAATTGGGGCGATCAAGTTTTAGCACTCACCCAAGGCCAAGGCGCTGATATTGTAGTTGAAGTAGGTGGGCCTGGCACTTTAGCGCAATCTATTCGTGCCTGTAAAATTGGCGGTCATATTGCTTTAATTGGCATTTTAACAGGCTATGCGGGTGAGATTCCAACGGTTGAATTAATGGCGAAACAACTGAGCTTAAAAGGTTTAATTGTCGGCAGCCGTACCCATCAACAAGACATGATTCAGGCGCTAGAAAGCTTTGAATGGAAACCTGTCATCGACTGTGTATTTAATCTTGAAGATTTGGCGAAAGCCTTCCGTTACCAAGAATCTGGTCAGCATTTTGGCAAAATCTGTATTCGCCACTAATACCTCTATGATCTATCTCTTCGTAGAGATAGATCATTTTTCAGTGAGTATATGAAAGGACAAAATAAAATCATTGATTCAACCATGATCTATATTGATTCTTTTAGTAGCTTCCAGATGTTGTCAAAGAAACATACATGGTAGACATCAGCCGTGTTATTCCCCAATTTCTTTTAGCCCCAAGCAAGAAGATCGTGATGTTCATGCTGTGATTTAAGTTTTGCAAGACAGTAAGCCTATAACATGCCATACAGACTGAATCAGTGTTTCATACGACGATTGTCTTGAAAACTTGGATAATTTGTCTATAAATCAAACAAAGTACGCTTTTATTTTGATATGTTATAACATAACATTATTAAACTTTTTTGGGTTAAGAGATCTGAACCAATATGCCTCATCATCCACTGCCTGTGACTGTGTTATCTGGCTTTTTAGGTGCCGGTAAAACCACCTTACTCAATCACATTTTAAACAACAGAGAAGGGCGTAAAATCGCAGTGATTGTCAATGATCTGTCGGAGGTCAATATTGATGCCGCTTTGGTGCGTCAAGGGGGAGCTAGCCTTTCCCGGACTGATGAGACATTGGTTGAGATGAGCAACGGTTGCATTTGTTGCACCTTACGCGAAGATTTGCTGGTGGAAATTAAACGCTTGGCACAAGAACAGCGTTTTGATCAATTGGTGATTGAGTCTACAGGAATTTCAGAACCCTTACCGGTGGCAGAAACCTTTAGCTTTGCCGATGAAGATGGACACAGCTTAAGTGACTTTGCCCGTTTAGACACGATGGTGACCGTAATTGATGCCTTTAACTTCCTTAAAGACTATCGGTCTTATGACAGTTTATCTACACGTGGAGAATCTTTGGGTGAAGAGGATGATCGCAATGTTGTAGATTTATTGATTGATCAAATTGAATTTTGTAATATCATGATTTTAAATAAGATTGATTTGATTGATGATAACCAGCGTCAAGAACTTTTCGCAATCTTAAACGCTTTAAATCCAGCAGCAAAAATTGAAGTTTCCAGTTTTGGGCAAGTGCCTTTAGCGCGTATTTTAGATACTCAACTGTTTGATTTTGATCAAGCCGCGCAAGCACCGGGTTGGCTGAGCACATTACGTGGTGAACAGTTGCCCGAGACACAAGAATATGGCATTCATAGTTTTGTATACCGCGCACGTCGACCTTTTCATCCAGAACGTTTTTATCAATTGATTCAAGAAGACTGGCCAGGCGTGATTCGTTCCAAAGGTTTCTTTTGGTTAGCCGCGTGTCCTGAATTTGCAGGCAGCTGGTCACAAGCTGGCTCAATTGCCAGACATAGTGTTGCAGGCTATTGGTGGACTGCGTTAGCCTCCGACCAATGGCCTGAGGACGAACTAAGTCTTAAAGCCATTCAACAAGACTGGCATCCAGAAACAGGCGATGCACGACAAGAAATTGTCATAATTGGCATACGAATGAATCAAGCACAGCTCGTCGCCAAATTAGATCAGTGTCTCCTCAGTAATGAAGAGATGGCCTTAGGGCAAGATGCATGGAAAACGTGGCCTAATCCTTTTGGAGATTGGTCTGAGTTGGTGGTCTAATCCATCATAGATGAGATTAAAAAACCGCAGTAGCGCGGTTTTTTATCGACCTTAACAAATCAAAAGCAACCGATAACGACCGTCTTCTATAGGAGCACGGTGTACACAAGGTAAAACTTGCTGCTGTGGATGATCTACAGCAAGACGCCAGAGATGACCTACACCTAAGTTGACGGGCTGTGCATGTGCTTGAGGTTGATAATGTAAATCAAAAAAATACTCCGTTAAAAACGCATCGAAACCTGCCGCCGGGCCATCATAAAGTGCGCTTAGTTGTTCACGGATTTCTGGAATTAAGATTTTTTGTTGCACTTGATCAGTGGGCAATAGCTCACTCGCAGCTCCAAAATAGGTACATAAAAAGGTATCGGTTGCCACGGGTGAACGATCAACATGGTAGGAATATACATCCGTCGCAATAAAATCAAATTCATCATCACGCGCATAGCATCGAATTAAATTCAGACTCGGCTGTGCACCGTACCGACTCAGCAATTGCATGTCCTCAATAATCACATCACGCGCGATCGCACCTTGTGATGTCAGCTCAAGTTCTTGTAAATCTTCAATGTAAACTTCGGTTATATCATCATCTAAGGCGAGCTTATTAACAATTTCTTGAAAATCGCCGTGTAATTGTCTTGACCAACACAGGGCGTTAGTTTGCCCTTGAAATGGGGTCTGAGTCAGCTCAGAAAATGTAGAAACAAGCTGAATATTGGGAGAATTGCAAATAGAAGATGACATAATAGGGATGAATAGGTACTCGTAAGACATTATATACTTAAGCTGATGTTGCTCAATCATATGATGTTTAAAATTGGACTTAGACCGTGGCTCATTTTGCAATGACTGAAATAAAGATGATCAGTCGCCATATGAGCATGAGGTTGGTCATCAATTGCTGCTTCTATAACTTTAAAAACTTATGACCAGCGCTCTCATAATGTTGGCTAAGTGAGCTCGAAAATTTCAAATACACAATAAATCAAAGAGACCTACTTTAAAGCAAAATACTTGCAAAACTCACCACTAATTTGTACCAAAAAAGAGTTTAAAAGCATGCTATTTTAAAGAAAATTACAACAAGCTAAGCAGAAAATGGAGGCTATCAAAGTGCTTAAGACCACACATCATTCGGAAGACTCTCAAGGAGACCAGTATCTTGATCTAGGTTACTTACGTCGTATTGATTTAAAATCTAGTCAGTCTGCGGGTGCTATAATTGTAGATAAAGATGGAGTGTTCTCCAAAGACCTTCTTTTATATCTATATAAAAAAAATCATATTGCTTTGCCAGCCTCTTTAACAAAAGTAATGACGACAATCGTGCTCTTAGATTTAGGGATCGATTTGCAGACTAAAGTTACCAAGACACAGGAAGACTCGTCTAAAGGGAATGGACCTAAACTGAATGAGGGTGAATCTCTTACACTTGAAGATGCTTTACATAATTTAATGCTTAGCTCGTCGAATGTAACAGCTAATATGATTGCAAGAATTTATGGTGGAAAAGCTTTAACAAAGGCAGGAATTACAACATTTAGCACTACCGAGGCCCATACGAAATGGGTGGAGATGTTGAATACCAAAGCCCAAGCCATTGGAATGAGTAGTACTATATTTTCATCTTCATCTGGGTTAGATGTAGACAGCTCAGCAGCAGCCAAAACCAACGTCCTCGACATGTTAAAGATGTTTTGCTACGCCACGCGTTACAATGTTTTGATGGAAGTCTGGTCAAAGCCAAAATACACCATGTCTATAATAACAACTCAGGGGACAATACGTAGTGTGGAGCTCACCTCCAGTGTCGTGCCATTAAGAGAAGGCGATCAAGATATATTAGGAGGTAAAACAGGTACATTGAAACGATATGGCTACAATCTTGGCGAGATTGCTGTGCTGCCTGATGGGCGTTATGTTGCAATCGTATGTTTGGGAGCCACATCAGACGCAGACCGGACATCCGATATACGTAGTATAGTTTCAAGAATACGCCGCAGGTATTCACGTAATGCTAAAGCACGCAGCTTGAAAATTCATGATCTATAGTAGTTAAATCTTGAATAGCAAGGCTAGATAGCTCACTCAAGAGCTTAAATAAGGCTTTTACACCTGACAAATGATCCGCTTTTCTTGTAAAGACTTAACACAAACGGATTTATTTTTGAAAAGATAATCAATTTTGCCAGATATACACAAGATGACTGGCTTTTGATTTTGTATGCCAACTCACTTATTAACTCAGTCATCTAGTATGCTAAGGCTCAGATGTGGATAACTAAGATTTCTGTTTGGCTTTTTGACGTAGTACATACAAATATAGGCTTTCTACTTTTTCACGTGCCCATGGTGTGGTACGCAAAAATCGTAATGATGATTTAACACTTGGATCTATACAAAAACATCGAATTTCAATTTTACGACTTAAGCCTTCAAAACCACCGTAGTAATCTAATAATTCATCCAAGATGTCAGCAAGCTTTTTGCCGTGTAAAGGGTCATTAGGAGTGTTCATCATGGAGCAACTATATGTAGGGAGCCCATTAGTATAACCTGAACATATTTAAAAATGAGAGCATCACAACGTAAATGATGCATAACATACGTCAAATCAAGCTTTATAAATAATGTTAGGTATTTACGGTCTAAAGCCACAGTTGATTAAATTTTTCCTTGCCGAATAGATAAATCATGCTAACACTGTAGCGTGGTAGTGATGCCATGATGTTCATATTATAAAAGAACAAGAAAGGGCTTCTTTTTAGATAAACACTATTTAACTTATGTTCACCTGAGTTCTAGTTCATAATAAATTATTAAAATTTATATTTTAGTTTCAATTGTTTATTTGGATAAATTAATTTACTTAAAAGAAGATGGTTCATGAACCTAAGATTTTTATTAAAAATAAGCTTAAAACCATAAGTTCTTTCATTCGATTGAGGCCTACTCTCGTTTATTGAGGAAAAGGCATCAAAAGATGCCTTTTTTCTCTTTTCCCTGAATTTATTCTGCAATTTTTAAGACAACTTTACCTTTGGCTCGTCCAGTATTTACATATTGGAAAGCATTTGTAATCTCACTGAATTCATAAGTCTTATCAACGATTGGATTTATTTTCCCCGACTCGACTAATTTTGAAATTTCAGATAACTGTTGACCATTCGGTTGCATAAACAAAAATGAGTAGGTGATGCCTCTTTTTTTTGCTTTATTGCGGATTGACCAACTTAAAAGGGGGATAATACATTTCAGTAACCAATTGGCTTTGATTGTTTCTGCGAACTCACGATCAGGTGGACCTGAGATACTGATAATACGACCACCACGTTTAAGAATATTCAGAGACTTCTCTAAAGTTTTTCCACCTTGCGTATCTAAAACTACGTCATAGTCTTTAAGGACTTGCTCAAAATCAGTCGTTTTGTAGTCAATGATCGTGTCTGCACCTAATGCTTTGACCCAGCGAATATTTTTTCCACTTGTGGTTGTTGCAACAGTTGCACCTAAGTATTTTGCAAGCTGAATAGCAATTGATCCAACACCGCCAGAACCAGCATGAATCAGTACTTTTTGTCCTGCTTGAACTTTCGCAATTTCGACCAAAGCTTGCCATGCAGTCAAAGAAACAAGGGGAAGAGAAGCCGCGAGTTCCATAGAAATATTTTGAGGTTTTAGCGCCAGTGAAGATTGCTGTACGACCGTATATTCGGCAAAAGCACCATTCGAATCTGTCTTGGCATACACTTCAACACCGACTTTGAATTGAGTAACATTTGCCCCAACTTGAACAACTGTACCAGCAAAATCATTGCCTAAAATAAAAGGAAATTGAATGGGCAGAATTGCCTTAAATTCACCTTCTAAAACTCTTAAGTCGAGTGGGTTAATACTTGCGGCATGAACTTTAATGAGAACATCATTTTCTGTTAGAACTGGTTTGGATTGTTCATCCAGTTGTACATCATTGATATTGCCGTAGCGGTTAATGTAGGCTGCTTTCATATTAGGACCTCTATTTTTTGAATTTTGTTTTAACGTTTTATAAGCATCATTAAACTTTCAAGCTGCGTTGAATTAATGTGTCAAAGATCTTTACTGGGGCAAATTTTCGCAAATTTTTTAAATGTTTTGCTGCCTTGCCCGAGGTATAGCGGGGTAAGATGTTTTGACTGTTCATGACCGTTAAAATGGTCTTCGCAACAACACGCGGATCATCTGACTTATTAATTGATTTTATCATTTGTTGATGTAGCTTCTCACGAATGTGGTCATACGCTGAGACTTTTGCATCTGCTTCAAGTAAGTTTATTCCTAATGATGTTTTGGTGTAAGCAGGTTCAATCAATGAAACACGAATGCCTTGAGACCTTAACTCATGATCTAAAGATTCGGAATAGCCTTCGAGCGCATGTTTTGAAGCAGAATAAAGCGCACCAAAAGGTGTTGGTAAAAGTCCTAAAATTGAACTGATATTGAGAATAAGTCCAGATTTCTGTTCACGCATCACAGGAAGTACCGCACGGGTCATTCGGACAACACCAAAAAAATTGGTATCAAAAATAGCTTGAGCTTGTTGCATCGAACTTTCTTCAGCGCCAGCTGGTGCAATGGCAAATCCTGCATTATTGATCAAAACATCAATTCAACCTTCATTCTGAATCACTTTTTCTATTGCATGATTCACCGAATCATCATTATTTACATCTAGGGCGTGTCATCAATTAGCTTGAGGAAAACCGCCTTGTCCCCATTATACTTTTATGACTAAACGCTATGCATTAAAAGATGAGCAGTGGGAACAGATTAAAGATCTGTTACCTGGACGAATGGGTATTGTTGGAGTGACGGCCAAAGATAACCGACTATTTGTTGAAGCTATATTGTATCGGTATCGTTCAGGTATCCCGTGGCGAGACTTACCCGAACGCTTTGGTGATTTTAGAGTCGTGCATACTCGTTTTAGTCGTTGGGCTAAAACAGGTGTGTGGCAGAGAGTCTTTGAAGTACTGTCACATGACTGTGATAATGAATATGCCATGTTAGACTCTACCATTGTACGTGCTCATCAACACAGCGCTGGGGGAAAAAAATCAGGCGATTGGACGCAGTAAAGGGGGCTTAAGCACCAAAATTCATGCCCGTACTGATGCTTTAGGCAACCCGACAGGATTTTATCTCACTGATGGGCAGGTCCATGACTTAAATGGTTCAGATGTGTTGCTGGACTTATCGTTGAGCCAGATCTGGCTTATGGATAAAGCCTACAACTCTAGTGATCGGGTCATTGATCCAATTTTAGAGGCGAAGGGTCAAGTTGTGATGCCAGCGAAAAGTAATTCTATTGATCAGCGTGATTATGATCGACATCTCTACAAGGCAAGACATCTGATCGAGAACTTTTTTGCAAAGCTCAAGCAGTATCGTGCTATTGCCACACGCTATGATAAATTGGCTCAAAACTTCTTATCAGCGATCTACTTGGCTTCAACAATCATCTGACTTAATTGATGACACGCCCTAGTTCTCAATTTTAAATTTTATTAAAGGAAGTATGAAAATCATACTTCCTTTTCAATCTGCTTCACAATAAAACTTTAGAGTTGAAGCAACAGATCAAATCTAAATCAGATTTGAAAAATAATTACGGTGGATACTGTCCTGTGGTAATAACTCTAATAAACGCTGTACCGCATCAATTCGGTCATGTGTTTGCCCAATAATTCTTAATAATTGATCGATATCCTTTATTTGATAGATCAACTGGCTTAAACGGGCATCAAAACAATGTCTCCAAGTGCTGAGTAAAGGGCTTTCTGATTTAGAGAGAAAGCTACCTTTATATAGCGAGAATGTACTGGAAATAAGATTTGCATTTAATGATTGTTCAGCACGTAAAAAATCACATTGGACTTCACAGCTAAGCCTATAAATGCGAGCCTCAATTGAATGAGGTAATAGGCTACGAAGTTGTGAAAGCTCAGCCTTTAGGGTTTTTAGGCTGACACTACGCTCACCATAAAGGGCATAGTGTAACTCTTCTAAGCCAATGCCATGGGGATGCAAAGCTAAAATGCAAAGTATTTCAATTTGACGGTGACTCAAGTTCAAGGTATGTCCATTAAATTGAACCCAAGGCGAGCCTAGCGCCTTAATGTATAAAAAATTTTGCTGTTCAAACTTTATGGCTCGTTGTATTAAATCCGCACAGCGCTCAACTGCAAGCAGCCCCAAAGGAGTATGTTTTTTATATTTTGTGGAAAGGTTAATAATGCCATGAAATTGCCCTGATGTCGGATCCCAGATCGGCGCGGCATAACAGACCCAATCTCGAACACTGTCCATTTGGTTTTCATGAGTATAGACACAACTTGATATTTGGCTGTTCAACGTCATACCAATCGCATTGGTCCCAACAGCCTGTGTAGACCAATGCCCACCCTCAATAAAATGAACCTGTTCGGCAGAAGAAAGCATTGCAGAACTACTCCATGTCCATAAGAGAGTCCCGTGATGATCTGTAAGACCAATCGCCATATCTGAATCTTCCGCTATTTTGAGTAAGTCAGCATAATTATGTTGGATAGAGCGGCGAAATAAAGACGTTTTATCTTCTGGAGGTAAGGCTAAAACAGGGGCGGCATGCACAGTATGTTGATTAATTAAATGGGTTGTTTGCAGATTTTTTGCAGATGCGGTATTGAACAGGTTCATATCATATTCCTTTATGATGAGACTGTAATATTTTTAAATTTTAGAAATGAGTTTCCAAATTTATAGTCATTTACGTCATTTCTTCTTGCTTCAATTTTAAATGCTTTTATCTTTGCTTGGTTAAATCATATCTTTTGGCTTTACCAGTCCTTGAGTTACTTTAAAAATGTTCTTATGAGCTGAAAATGACTATTTCCATCTGAAATGTTAATAAACGTAAATAGGATGAAAATTCATTCGCTCATGTAAGGGCTAGGCACAGCTTCACCATGATACTGACGGTCTGCAAAATAACTTGATCGTACTAATGGCGCACTCCAAATATTTTTAAACGCTAAGCGCTCCCCATGTATTTGATAATGCTTAAACTCTTGCAACGTAACAAAACGATGAATTGGCGCATGAGATTTAGATGGCTGTAAGTATTGACCGATTGTGACATAGTCCACTTGATAATCTTTCAAATCATTTAATAACACAATAACCTCAGCCTCGACTTCTCCTAAACCGACCATCAAACCACATTTCGTTGGAATTTCAGAACAGTAGTGTTTAAATTTTTTGAGTAAATCCAATGAGTGCTTATAGTCAGCGCCTGGTCGCATGGCTTTATACAGACGTGGAACGGTTTCAATATTATGATTAAAAACATCGGGTGGGTTTTGGCTCAGAATCTTCAGGGCAATATCTGCACGACCACGAAAATCAGGAACCAAAATTTCTATAAGAGTTTCTGGACTGGTTTGACGAATTTCTCGAATGCAATCTGCAAAATGCTGTGCGCCACCATCTTTTAAGTCGTCTCGATCAACAGAAGTAATCACGACATACTTTAAGTTTAGATTCTTGACTGTTTCAGCCAGATGCTTTGGCTCATTAGGATCTAGGATATTAGGACGACCATGTGCGACATCACAGAATGGACAGCGGCGAGTACAAATATCTCCCATGATCATAAACGTTGCAGTCCCTCCGCTAAAGCATTGTGGCAAATTGGGGCAGGCCGCTTCTTCACAAACCGTATGTAGTTTCTGTTGTCGTAATAAATCCTTAATGATTTGAACTTCATCAGGTTGACTAATTTTAGTCCGAATCCATTCTGGCTTTTTCGGTGTCGTTTCCGTTGGAACAACTTTAATTGGAATACGCGCCATTTTTTCAGCGCCACGTAGCTTCTTTCCAGTTAATACTGTGTTATTTAAATCCATTACAAACACTCCATCGTTTAATACTGTGTTATTTAAATCCATTACAAACACTCCATCGTTTAAAATAATTAATATAGATCCCGATATTAAATAAGCTCTTTTAGGTGCTTTAATAATATTAAAACAGTGCAAAAAACTTATCATATAAAATAAAGGTTGGTTAAAGGTTTGTTTTCATATGTGATTGAACTAATGTAAAATTTTAAAAAATTTTTTAAGTTCTTAACCTTCTGTTTTTAATATTTTTCTCATCTTTTTATGCATTATATTTTTTTAGTCTAATATGAAATTAAATAAAAATATATTTATATAAATATACGGTTTAAAAATTCAACCATTAATTTTTGGATTTTCTTTTAAGCGTAATTAATAAGGAACAAAGATATGCAATTAACGGAAGAGCAATTGCTAGCAGCATACAAAAGAATGCGCGACATTCGTGAATTTGAGGATCGACTTCACGATGAAAATAATACAGGTGATATTCCCGGTTTCATCCATTTATATAGCGGCGAGGAAGCTGTTGCCGTAGGGATCTGTGAAAATTTAACAGACAAGGACTTCATTACATCAACGCATCGTGGTCATGGACATTGTATTGCTAAGGGCTGTGACATTCATGCCATGATGTTAGAAATTTTTGGCAAAGATGATGGTTTGTGTCGTGGTAAAGGCGGCTCAATGCACATTGCGGACTTAGATAAAGGCATGCTCGGTGCAAACGGTATTGTGGGTGGTGGTCCACCTTTGGCTATTGGGGCAGCTTTAAGTGCTAAAACACTGAAAAATGGTGGGATTGGTCTATCTTTTACCGGTGATGGCGGGTCAAATCAGGGCTTAACTTTTGAAGCCATTAATATGGCTGTCGTGTTAAAGCTCCCTGTCATTTTTGTTTTTGAAAACAACGGTTTTGGTGAAGGCACTGCACACGACTATGCCGTAGGCAGTAAAGACATTGCAGGCCGAGCGGCAGGTTTTGGCTTACCTGCCGAAAAAGTAGATGGAACAGACTTTTTTGCTGTGTATGAAGTTGCACAAAAAGCCATTGAACGTGCCCGCTGTGGTGAAGGTCCGAGTGTGATTGAAACGGTAACCAACCGTTTTTATGGACATTTTGAAGGTGATCCGGGGCTTATTCGTTCCAAAGAAGAACTGGATTATGTCAAAGAACATAAAGACCCATTGAAAATATTCCGTGAAAAAGTCAAGGATAAAATTGACGAAGCCAAACTGGATGCGATTGATGCCCAGTCTAAAGCCAATGTAGACGATGCCGTTGCAAAAGCACGCGCAGCTAAGTACCCAGAAGTCTCTCAGTTACTTACTGATGTTTACGTCTCTTACTAAAGGAATAGTAGAAAAATGCCAAATAAAAGTTATCGAAACGCGATTAAAGAAGCAATTGAATTAGAAATGCGCCGAGATCCGAGTGTCATTGTGGTCGGTGAAGATGTTCGTGGTGGGCATGGTGGCAAAAATACCGATGACAATAAACTGGAAGGTTTTGGCGGTGTACTTGGTGTAACCAAAGGCTTATGGACTGAATTTGGTTCTGAGCGAGTCATTGACACCCCGATTACAGAATCGGCGATTATTGGTATGGCGGCAGGTGCTGCTGCAACGGGTTTAAGACCTGTGGCAGATTTAATGTTCATGGATTTTTACGGCGTGTGTTATGACATGCTGTATAACCAAGCGGCTAAATTCCGCTATATGTTTGGTGGCAAAGCCAAAGCGCCACTCGTTGTACGAGGCATGATCGGTGCAGGTTTTTCCGCAGCAGCGCAGCATTCTCAGTCGCCATATAACGTGTTTGCCTCAGTGCCTGGTTTAAAAGTGGTGGTGCCTTCAAGTGCCTATGATGTGAAAGGGTTGTTGATTCAAGCCATTCGAGATGATGACCCAGTAGTATTTTGTGAACACAAATTGTTGTATGACATTAAGGGCGAAGTGCCAGATGAAGCCTACACTATTCCTTTTGGTGTCGCAAATTACACCCGTGAAGGCACTGATATTACCATTATTGCCTTAAGCTTGATGGTGCATCGTGCCAATGAAGTTGCGGATAAGCTCGCAAAAGAAGGCATTTCGGTTGAAGTGGTTGACCCTCGAACCATTTCTCCATTAGACGAAGATGGCATTTTAGAATCAGTGGCGTCAACAGGTCGCGTAGTGATTGTAGATGAATCTGCGGCGCGTTGCGGTTTCGGACATGATGTGGCTGCACTCATTGCACAGAAAGGCTTTCATTATCTTAAAGCACCAATCGAGTTAGTCACTCCACCACATTCACCCGTACCATTTTCACCAGTATTAGAAAAAGAATGGCTACCCAGTGTAGAACGCATCGAACAGGCTGTACGTAAGACGTTGGAGGCTTAGGATGAGCGAAATTAAAACTTTAGAAATCCCAAAATGGGGTTTGTCCATGGAAGAGGGTACGATTGCCCAATGGCTGATTGAGGAAGGTACGCAATTTAGTAAAGGACAGGAAATTTGTGAAATTGAAACCACAAAAATCGTCAATGTTCTTGAAGCACCTTTTGATGGCTTGCTACGCAAAATTATTGCTAAAGATGGTGACACTCTGGTTGTAGGTGGAGTTATTGCAATTTGTGCAGACGCTCAAGTTTCAGATACAGAAGTTGAAGCATTTGCACAGTCCTTAGGTGGAACACCTGCTGTAACAGAAAATAAAGCGGTAGCAGCGGTTCCTGAAAAAGTAGCTGTAGCTCAAGTTGAAACCAAAGTGCAAGCTGCTCCTAAACAGAACAGTGTTGGTAATGGATCAAAAGCGGTGACTCAGGGCGGATATTCTATTCCTGCTGCGTTACAAGGCTACCAACAAAGCGATGATATTTTTGCAACGCCACATGCCTTGAAATTGGCTGAAAAGCATAATGTAAACTTGTCTCAGATTACGGGTTCTGGACGTGAAGGTCGTATTAGTGTTCAAGATATTCAGACCGCAGTTCAAGCTGCTGGTGGTTCTTGGCCAGATGTGCGTCATCAAGCCAGTACCAAAGCCGCGAAATCTAAAGCAGATGATACTGATGTTCTAGCGACACCTGTTGCCCGCCGTTTGGCAAGACAATGGGGCATTAATTTGCATGATTGTCGTGCATCGGGTTCACGTGGACGAGTCTGTAAGGAAGATGTTGAAGCTGTATATCAACGTGAAAACCCTGTACAAGCTCAACATGCTGATCATGCGCATCCAGCAGAGTCCGCAAAATTCACTACTGTAGCTATGAATGGTATGCGTAAAGCAATTGCTTCGCGCTTACAGGCTGCGAAACGCAATGCACCACATTTTCGCTTAACGATAGACTTAAATGTTGAGTCGGTTCAGGCTTTGCGTCAGCAAATTAACAGTACCGTACCGCAAGTCAAGCTGTCCATTAACGATATGCTGATTAAAGCTGCTGCTGCCGCACTGATCAAAGTTCCACAGGTCAATGTTCAGTTTGATGAAGAAAATCAGCAGATTTTACAGTTTGAACAGGCTGATATTTCGGTTGCTGTGGCCATCGAAAATGGACTGATCACGCCAATTATTAAATCAGCGAACCTTAAATCTTTGGCGCAAATTTCCAATGATATGCGCGATCTGGCGACACGTGCCAAAACTGGAAAACTAGCACCTGATGAGTTTCAAGGTGGCAGTTTCAGTATTTCCAATTTGGGAATGCTGGGTATTCAACAGTTTGATGCCATTATTAACCCACCTCAAGGTGCAATTCTGGCCTTAGGTGCAGCAGAGAAACGTGCTGTCATCGAAAATGATGAGATTGTTGTTCGTGAAATGGTGACTGCAACATTGTCTTGTGATCATCGTGTCATTGATGGTGCGTTGGGTGCTCAATTCTTATCGGCATTGAAGCAGTTTGTCGAAAACCCTGCATTAATTTTGGTGTAGGAGGAATAGCCATGTCAGATACACAATTTGATCTTGTGGTTATTGGTGCTGGTCCTGGAGGATATGTCGCTGCGATTCGCGCAGCGCAACTGGGATTAAAAACAGCAATTGTTGAAAAACAACACTTAGGCGGAGTGTGTCTTAATTGGGGATGCATTCCAACCAAGGCATTATTGAGCGGGGCTGCGCTTGCGCAGCAGTTCAAACATGCAGAGCAGTTTGGCTTTACTCTTAACGCGGTTGATTTTGACATTCAAAAACTGGTCCATCATAGCAGACAGGTTTCTGAGCAACTGGTACAAGGTATCGGTCAATTATTGAAAAAGAATCAAATCACTGTTTTTAATGCAGCAGCCCAATTTATTGCCAAAGAGCATTTAGAGCTTACAGATGCGAATGGTCAAAAACAGCAGATTTCTGCACTGCATATTATTGTCGCAACAGGTGCACGTGCGGCCAATTTGCCTCATATTCCTGTAGATGGCCATCAGGTCTGGAGTTATAAAGAGGCTTTAGTTCCAGACCAATTACCAAAATCTTTACTGGTCATTGGTTCGGGTGCTATAGGCAGTGAGTTTGCAAGCCTATACCAAGACTTAGGCTGCCAAGTCACCTTGGTTGATATTGCAAAGCAGATTCTCCCTAGCGAAGACATTGAAGTTGCGAAGTATGTACAAAAGCAATTTGAACAGCAGGGTATGCAGGTTTTAACCGAAGCGACTGTAAAAAAAATAGAAACTGATCAGGCTCAAGTACATTGTCATATTGAAACTGCCACAGGTGTGCAAATAATTACTGTTGAAAAGGTGCTTTCAGCTATTGGCGTGAAACCGAATGCTGAAAATCTTGGCCTAGAAGCTTTGGGAATTGAATTTGAGAATGGTTTTATTAAAGTCGACTCATGGTGTAAAACCAATGTAGTGGGCATTTATGCAATTGGTGATGTCGCAGGCGCACCGTGTTTGGCACACAAAGCCAGTCATGAAGCCATTCTTTGTGTGGAGAAAATTGCAGGCCTAAGTCATGTATATGCTTTAGATCGTACACAAATTCCGGGCTGTATCTTTACCCATCCGCAAGTGGCCAGTATTGGTTTGACAGAACAGAAAGCGAAAGCTGCGGGCTTGAATATCAATGTGGGTAAGTTTCCTTTACAAGCGAATGGTAAAGCATTGGCTTTGGGCGATAGCGCAGGATTTGTTAAAACCATTTTTAGTCAGGAAACAGGTGAATTGTTGGGTGCTCACATGGTTGGACATGAAGTCACCGAACACATTCAAGGGTTTGCCATCGCGAAATACCTAGAAGCTACAGATGAAAGCTTAGCGCAGGTCATTTTCCCTCATCCTACTTTGTC
Source organism: Acinetobacter sp. CY05 (assembly GCF_059515805.1). Lineage (NCBI taxonomy): Bacteria > Pseudomonadati > Pseudomonadota > Gammaproteobacteria > Moraxellales > Moraxellaceae > Acinetobacter > Acinetobacter sp. CY05. The sequence goes on from NZ_JCAKMW010000007.1 coordinate 68,031, forward strand.
TGAGGCGATGCATGAGTCGGTCTTGTCGGCGATGCAACGTGCAATCCATATTTAAGGAGTCGCAACATGCCTAGAGGTTTAAACAATAAAGTTGCATTAATTACGGGTGCGGCACAAGGTATTGGACGCGGTATTGCCTTACGTTTAGCACAAGAAGGTGTTCATATTGGATTGGTCGATCTTCACCAAGAAAAGTTAAATACTGTTCAACAAGAGGTTGAAGCCTTTGGCGTAAAAGCCACCACATTTATTGCGGATATTTCAGATCCAATACAAATCAGTGACGCTATTAATCATGCAGAATCGACACTTAATGGTTTTGATATCATGATTAATAATGCAGGTATTGCACAAGTCAAAGCTTTGGCAGAAGTAACGCCGAGTGAATTTAACCAAATTATAAACATCAATGTCGGTGGTGTACTTTGGGGGATTCAAGCCGCAGCAAATAAATTTAAACAACGCCAACAGGCTGGAAAAATTATTAATGCATGCTCAATAGCAGGTCATGAAGGCTTTGCTTTACTCGGTGTTTATTCGGCAACTAAATTTGCAGTTCGTGCATTGACGCAAGCTGCGGCTAAAGAATATGCCAGTGTTGAAATTACTGTAAATAGTTATTGTCCGGGTGTTGTTGGTACAGACATGTGGGTCGAAATAGATCAGCGGTTCTCTGAAATTACAGGTACACCAATTGGTCAAACGTATAAAAAATATGTAGATGGTATTGCTTTAGGACGTGCTGAAACACCAGATGACGTGGCTGCATTAGTTGCATTTTTAGCCAGCGAGGATGCAAACTATATTACAGGTCAGTCTATTTTGACAGATGGTGGAATGGTTTACCGTTAATATCAACATGAGGAATACACAATGAAAGCAGCTCGTTTTTATGATCGAGGGGATATTCGAATTGAAGATATCCCTGAACCGAAAGTACTTCCAGGCACAGTTGGAATTCAAGTTGCATGGTGCGGTATTTGCGGTACAGATTTACATGAATTCATGGAAGGCCCTATTTTTATTCCACCTTGTGGTCATCCACATCCAATTTCGGGAGAATCTGCACCTGTAACAATGGGACATGAATTTTCAGGCGTAGTTTATGCAGTTGGTGAGGGTGTAGACGATATCCAAATTGGACAACATGTCGTAGTTGAACCCTATATTATTGCGGATGATGTCCCGACTGGCCTGAATGATAAGTATCATTTATCAAAAAATATGAACTTTATTGGTTTAGGCGGACGTGGCGGCGGTCTTTCTGAAAAAATTGCAGTTCAACGACGTTGGGTACATCCTATTTCAAATGATATTCCCTTAGATCAGGCCGCATTGATAGAACCTTTATCTGTCGGTCATCATGCCTATGTCAGAAGTGGTGCAAAAGCTGGCGATATAGCACTGGTTGGTGGAGCAGGCCCTATAGGCTTACTTTTATCAGCCATTTTAAAGGCTAAAGGTCTCACGGTCATCATTACTGAATTGAGTGCAAAGCGTAAAGAAAAAGCGATAGAAGCGGGTGTTGCAGATTATGTGCTAGATCCATCTAAGGTTGATGTGGTCGCTGAAGTGATGAAAATTACGGAAGACCGTGGTGTTGATGTCGCTTTTGAATGTAGTAGTGTTAATAAAGTCATGGATACACTGGTGGCGGCGATGAAACCAACTGGTGTGGTCGTTATCGTTTCGATTTGGAGCCATCCTGCCACAATTAATGTGCATAGTGTGGTTATGAAAGAGCTAGATATTCGTGGCACGATTGCTTATGTAAATGACCATCAGGAAACCATCCGCTTAGTCGAGCAAGGTAAGATTAATCTAGAACCTTTTATTACCCAACGTATTGCATTAGATGATCTTGTTTCTAAAGGCTTTGAAACGCTGATTCATAATAATGAGTCTGCAGTAAAAATTATTGTTCATCCGTAGTAAAACCTAATTTTAACGACAAATTTGAATAAGCTAGAAATAAACTTTATGTAGCTATTTCTAATATCTTTAGCGATAGGGAGTGACTCTGTACTTACAGATTCATTCTCAAATTTACAGTGTTGAGTGCCAGTATGATTTTGATCATACAGCCTAGTAAAGATAGAAAATAAGTTTTTAAATAAACCATAGGGATATAGACTAAATTTTGCTAGGAGAGTGGTGGCAGCCCACCAACAATTAAAAGGTGTCTACAAAATCATTGGCTATTCACAATAATTTGATTTCGTTCTTATTCGATATCTTTTGCTCTAACTGGATACTTTTGACTTCAAACATAGTGAACTTCATGAACTAAAATTTAGGTCAACATATCATATTTTTGATTAGGAGTTATATTTGTATAAGTTATTGATATTAGGTAGGTGAAGTATAATTATGAATTTATTATCAGGTGTATTATATTTAACATAATCTATATTATACGAAATTAGACTTGTAACTCCAAAATAGAAATGTCCGGTTTCTCCAAAGTAAAAATGTCCGCTTTTAGAAAAAGTTATAAGCGGACTCAAAAGCTACAAGATCAAATGAATGACCTAATTCTTTTGTATAGCGAGTAGCTGCGATGAAAAGCGTCACCAATGATATTTCAATTGCGTTTTAAATTTTGTCTTGCAATGCTTAAAACAAAAATAAGCTATAGATATTTGGCCTATAGCTTGAGTAGTTTGAGATCTAGTTTTAAACCACCGCTTATAAAATTTTCGGCGAGTTTTTAAATACAATAGCCATCCTCAACCAAACTAATCACAGGTAAATCTAAAGCCTTGAGTTTGGCAGCAACTTACGCAAACCAAGCAGTACTAAATTGCGCTGAGTCGCCAGATCCATCACAGACTCAATTATGACCATTTAATTGCATAAAAGTATGCGCTGTACTGTGCCGAACACCATTCACTCTATCATCAAGATATCCAAAACTTAGAACAAATTTCAGGCCATGATTTTATTGCCTTTCAGAGTGATCAACTCGATGATCCTGCCTCAGCGCTGTATCACTTACGTCAGAAAATTTTGGAGCAAAATCGTCTTTTAGTCAGTCAATACCAATAATTTAGATGAATTGATCCACTTTATTCGTAGTGGTTTTGGCATCGGCTTTTTGCCACAACATGTGGTACATCATCATCCAGACGGCATCTATTTAAACAATTATCGCCGTTTCCTTATATTCGCGTAGTGCCTATTTATGTGATGTGGCATCAAGATCGTCTTTTAAGCATAGCACAACAATATTTGCTGCATGATTTACATCTAGCTTTTAGTAAAGACAGTTAGTCTTAGAATCATTTGATATTGAAACAAAAATAAATGATAATTAATTTCACTTAAAATTAATTATCATTTAAATTTTGTCAGATTTAGAGCTTATCCTGATCTTATTGATCATATTATTCACCAGCCAAATCAGTTGTTCACTAGTTCTTTATCTATTCTAGATGCATTATTTTTAATTTAATATCAATAAAACCAATAAAATATAGCTCAAATAAAAATGATTATCATTATTGTTTATGATGAATAAACATCCTATGATGGTGGAAATCGAACGTAATTTCCCCCTATTTTTGTTCAAGTGAATGCACTATGCTGCCGCGATTTTTTATTTATCATCCAATTTTTGCCAGTGTCATTGCACTTGCGATGCTTATATTTGGTAGTTTTGCCTTGTCGAAGATGGCAATTGAGCGTTATCCCAATATAGCCCCACCAACAGTCAGTGTCGGTGCCAATTATCGAGGTGCCTCAGCACAAACGGTTGAAGAAAGTGTCACTCAGGTTTTAGAACAACAAATTAAAGGCTTAGAGGGCTTGTTATATTACACATCCAAAAGCGAAGCCAACGGTCGTAGTCGAATCGATTTACATTTTGAGCTCGGCACAGATATCGACCAAGCGCAAATTCGTGTACAAAATGCCATGAACGCTGTACTCAATAAACTCCCTGAACCCGTGCAACGTCAAGGCTTAAATATTTGGAAAACCACCGGTGATTTGCTGCTGATTGTCGGCTTATACGATAGCAAGGGCTTAGCTAACAATATTGATCTATCTGATTATATGATCAATTATTTTCAGCAACCGCTGAATCAAATTACAGGAGTGGGTGAAGTCGATATTTTTGGCTCCTCCTATGCGATGCGTATTTGGCTGAATCCACACCAACTAAGAAATTACGCTTTAGTCGCCAGTGATATAGAACAGGCTTTGACTGATGCCAATACGCAAATCGCAGCAGGTGCGATTGGGTCGATGCCAAACTTAGCCGAGCAACGCATTTTTGCCAAAGTCAGTGCAGGCTCACAATTAAAAACGGTGGCTGATTTTGAAAATGTAATTTTAAAAGCGGATGCCGATGGTCGTGTAGTGCGTTTAAAAGACGTCGCACGCGTTGAAATGGGCGCTGAAAATTACACCACCATCAATACTTTAAATGGCTACCCTTCAGCAGGTTTAGGAATTTACTTAACGCCGGATGCCAATGCGATCAGTACCTCAAAGCAAATTAAAGCCAAGATAGAACAACTCAAACCCTACTTACCAGAAGGTTATCAAGTGATTTATCCACGAGATAACACACCATTTATTGAGGAATCTATTCAACAAGTCATGATGACTTTAATTGAGGCGATTATTTTAGTGGTCGCGGTAATGTATTTATTTTTACAAAATTGGCGCGCCACTTTAATCCCAACCATTACGATTCCCCTTGTCATAGCAGGCACCGCTTTACTGTTATACCTCATGGGGATCAGTATAAATACCCTCACTTTGTTTGCTTTGGTCTTAGCCATTGGCTTATTGGTAGATGACACCATTGTTGTCGTTGAAAATGTTGAACGGCTCATGCATGAGCAAGGTCTTGAGGTCAAACAGGCATGTTTAGCATCGATGCAGGAAATGAGCGGTGCATTAATTGGTATCACCTTGGTCTTGAGTGCGGTTTTTATTCCGATGGCATTTTTTACTGGCTCAACAGGTGTGATCTATCGCCAATTTTCCATCACCTTAGTGACAGCCATGCTGTTATCGCTCTTCGTGGCAATGTTCATCACGCCTGCGCTGTGTACCCTCTTGCTTAAACCATCGCCTAGGCCAAGATGGGCAGTTTACGTTGAATATGGTTTAAATCATATTCGGGATTATGCGACAAGAATTGCGCAATGGATGTTAGCGTATAGAGTTTGGATGCTCACGAGTATTGTCGTGCTGAGTCTTGGATTAGCTCTGCTCTATCGTCATCTACCGACTAGTTTTATTCCGAATGAAGATCAAGGCTTACTGGCACTGCAATATCGGCTGCATGAAAGTGCTACTTTGAGTGAAACACAGGCTATTGGTCAACAAATTAATCAGTACTTATTGTCTCAACAGGCGGTGGAGAGCGTATTACTGATTAATGGTCAAAACTTCTCTGGCAATGGTGCGCATTTAGGCATGGCCTTTATTTCACTCAAACATTGGGATCAGCGTAGGTCAAAAGCAGATGCTGCCACAGCTTTAAGGCAACGTTTTATGCAGGATTTGCAAAGCGTCAATGCTAAAGTCATGCTGAGTTTACCCGCAAGTGTTTCAGGTCTGGGGCAATCCAATGCATTAGAGTTTTGGCTACGCGATGTCCATGGTCAAGGTCGCCAAGCTTTACGGGAAAAGCTAGAAGCATTGCAACAACAAAAAGCTGTGCACTACCAAGATTTAGGATCTGTAGCCCCAGAACATAAAGCTGAAATTTTTATCGATATTGATCAAAATAAAACTAAAATTTTAGGTATTGAGCAACGTGATATTCAAAATACTTTAGCAAGTGCATGGGGTAGCCGTTATATCGGAGATTTTATTGAACGTGGTCGTATTAAACCGATTATCTTACAAGGTGATGCGCCCTATCGTTCTGATCCACAGTATTTAGGTGACTGGTATGTGCGCAATCATCAAGGGCAAATGCTGTCTTTAGCGCAGTTTGCAACACCAACGTGGACAGGTGGAGCAGAAAGTCTGCATCGTTTTATGGGACTTGCTGCCTTGCCCATGGAAGCCTTTGTACAATCACATGCGAGTTCAGGGCAAGCCATGCAGGAAATTCGCACGCATATTCAGCAATACCGTGGTATTGATTTGGCTTGGAGCGGTTTATCTTTACAGGAGCAACATGCCCAGCATCAAGCACTTTTTCTGTATCTCATTTCCATTTTATTTATTTTCATGTGCTTAGCAGCATTATATGAAAGTATTAAAATTCCATTGGTGATTTTATTGGGCTTACCCCTTGGGGTCATGGGCAGCATTATTTTTGCGACCTTATTTAAATTACCTAATGATGTTTATTTCCAAATTGCCTTACTGACAGGGATTGGTTTGTCTTGTAAAAATGCCATTTTAATTGTTGAATTTTCAACAAAAGCGTTAAGTCTCGGTAGGAGTGCCCGTCAAGCAGCGCTCGCAGCTTTGCAACTGCGTTTACGCCCTATCCTGATGACCTCTTTAGCCTTTGGGGCAGGTATTGTTCCCCTGATTTTTGCCACCGGTGCTGGCGCAGTGAGTCGACATGAAATTGGACTCAGTATCTTAGGCAGTGTGCTGTTTGGTACCTTATATGTGCCACTTTTTACCGTGTTGCTGTTTGTAATGATTTATGAATTATCTTTTACTCAAATCTCAACTCGCGTCAAGCGAGCCCAAAAGAGCCACTTAAATAACCTCACTTCTAAAAAATGAATCACGCCCTATGGCTTATCTTTACTTAAACATACGGGTGAATAACGCTCGCTTTGGTGCCAACTGATCAAAGCAAGCTGTTAATTAAGGCCTAAGAAATGCGGATCATCTTTTTGTGCATTGGCATGCAAATGATCTAAAACCTGCTGTGAATGGTGTAAAAAATTGCTGCATCATGATTTTTAATACTGTCAGCAAAGACAACTGCGATATTAAAATCATGCTATAGCTCAATCACCTATGCCACTTATCCTTGAGCCGTCGGATCCACATCAAGGTATACGTGGATCCTTAGCCCTCAGTTCTCGCGTATGCAGAGCAGCTAAGTGATCTTCTGTGTAGTGAATATTGCAATGTTTGAGATGCTTGTTAGGCAAACTAAGTATCAACTGCCTTATGGATAGTAGCTTTAGCTATATAATACAGGGATCATGAGACGACTCAGCATTTCATCAGCACCCGCCCAGCCATGCTGATCAGCTTTGGTAAACCAATAACGAGCCAAACTTAAGTCTTGTTCGATCCAAGTGCCATTAAAGTATAACAGCCCTAAACTCCACTCCGCCGCTGCTATTTCTTGTTCAGCCGCTTGGGTATACAGTTGAATCGCTTGGGGAATATCTTGTATGACCCCTAAACCTTGTTCATATTTATCGGCTAAGTTATTCATGGCAGGATAAAAGCCACGTTCTGCGGCATAAGCATAATATTCAACTGCTAATTGCATATCTTCAGTTTCATAAAACACACCCAGTACATAGACTGCCGCCAACTGACCTTCAGCGGCAATCTGTTTTAAGGTGTCTAAATCAATCTCTTCTGGAAAATCGTGTGCATTGAAGTCGCCCCATGTTAAGGCCCAATAGTATTGAGCTAAAAAGGATTCATAGTAGCAGGCTGCTACCCAAAACCATGCCCGTGCACATGCTAAATCCTCTGCAGTTGCTCGTTCTTTTAAGGCATATTGTAACCCGATCTCAATTTGTTCATATACGCTAAAATTGCGTGCCTGTTCAAGCACGTCTTGGATACAAATTTCGCTCATTACATGCCCTTGTGTCATTCTTGGTGTACACCGTGCCAATCAATGCGGTGTCTATTGATATCAATCTTGTGTTTGGCAGTGTAACAGCTTCAATGTGTGAAATTTGGCTTATTGTCTTCTACTGCAGCGCTATCAGTCTATTTATGTGTGAAGTGCAGGTTGTATTGCTGATTAAAGGTAAAAAACCCAAGCATGCGCTTGGGTTCTGATGTGAAATATAATATTAGGCCGCCAGCTTATTAAGCCATGCAGCTAAAGTAGGTTGTTCAGCCAAATCTTCAAAACTGACTTTCGCCCCGGCAGCCTGCCACTCACCTACTAAGGTCATTAAGCGAACTGAATCGAGCCCTAACATTAAGAGGTCATCTTCGAGTTCAATTTCATCAACAGGCAATTCTAAAGCTTGACTGACAGCAACGATAATCTGATGCTCCTCAAGTAACGCTTTTGTCTGCCAAGCTTGTGTGATGTTTTGCGTTGCTTCAACTTGTGCACAACGCGTGCTGGCATATTGCAATGCCAAATCATGCTCTTTACGGCTAAAATCTGCTAAAGCATCTCCCACTAAGAAAGGCTGAATATTCAGCATAAATGCTTCAGCCGCACTCATTAAACAACCAATATGTGCATAAACCCCACAAATGACCAGTTGATCACGTCCCCAAGATTGCATGCGTTGTTCCAGATCGGAAAATTTAAATGCACTATAACGCCATTTTGTGAGCACAATATCTTGCTCGGCAGGTTGAACAGCATCATGAATTTTGGTGATTTCAGGGTCAGCTTTTAAGCCCGTACCCCAAAAATCAGTGAGGAGTTGGCGATGTTCTGGGGTTTGATCTCCCGGCTGAGCAGTATAGACCACCGGAATACCTTGCTGGCGTGCGGCGGTAATTAAAGCTTGGCTATTACGCAATAGTTCTGGAATAGGTGCTGCATCTAGATCATAAAAATCTAAGAAATACTGTTGCATGTCATGCACCAAAAGCACAGATCGCTTAGGATCTACATTCCACTGAGTTTTATTGTTAAAAAATTCCTGCGGCTTTGGCATGGCATAGCTGTTAATTTTTGGAATACTCATATGAATCTCTTAAGCGGGAATAGGATTTAAGCGCTGACGTAGGCATTTTTTATCAATTTTGCCAAACGCCGTGTAAGGGAAATGATCGAGGAACTCAATGCGATCTGGAATTTTGTAGGTTGCAAGCCCATAATCTTGAAGATATTGGCGTAGCTGCATGGCTTTACGCACTGGGCTTGGATCTCCCTCTTGGGCTTGCCAAGCGACAAAGGCACAACTTTTCTCCCCTAAGAGGTCATCAGGCATGGCAACTAAAGCCACCAAACGTACCTGTGGATGGGTAATCAGCACTTGTTCCACTTCTTCAGTGGCAATTTTTTCCCCACCACGATTAATTTGCTCTTTGGCACGTCCCTCAACCACGATGCAACCGTCTTGACGTATGCGAACCAAATCACCTGTGCGGTAAAAACCATCTGGGGTGAAAGCATTTTGGTTATGTTCAGGTGCATTAAAGTAACCACGAATCGTATAAGGACCACGGGTCAGCAGATGGCCGACCTCCCCGGCTTTGACCGGCTGATCGTCATCATCTAAGACTAAAATTTCATCATGTGCAGAAATCTTCAGTCCTTGGGTATGAATAATTTGTTCTGCCGTCATATCAAAACGGGTGTAGTTGACTAAACCTTCTGCCATACCAAACACTTGTTGCAAATTGACCTTAAATTCATAGATCAGTCGTTCGGCCACTGCATTCGGTAAACGTGCGCCTCCTACCTGTAAACAGCGCAGTTGGCTTAAAATAGGATCTTGATCCCTGGCTGCTTTATCCATCCAAGGACGTACCAATGCAGGGACTAAACAAACATCCGTCACTTGATACTTTTTGATACGTTGAAATGCGGCCTCAGGACTTGGATCTTGGCCTAAAATAACAGCCCCACCTGCATAGAAAATACCCAGTGCACCGGCCGAGCTCATCGAAAAGTTATGCGCTGCAGGTAAAACCATCAATAAACGCGACTGATCGTCTAAACCACAGATGGTTGCACTTGCACGGACACTGTATAAGTAATCATCATGTGTACGTGGAATCAGTTTTGGCATTCCTGTACTGCCACCTGAAAGCTGCAAAAATACCACTTCATCTGCAGAGCTTGTGGCACAAACATGCGGATCAATGGCTGTATTTTGCATGAGCTTTGCCAAGTCTAGATGGTGTGCCGCATCGCCTAAAATAAATACGTGTTTTAAGCAGCTATGTGCGGCTTGAACTTTATCAGCTAAAGCACGGTAATCGAATTTTTGTGTGCCCAAATCTGCTGCAAAGTAAGCGGTGGCTTGGGTTTGCCCCACAAAGCTTTGAATTTCATTATAGCGATGGGCGGCAAGTGCCATAATAGGCACCACACCTAAGCGAATGAGCGCGAAAAATAGCGCATAGAATTCAGCACAATTGGGTAATTGTAAAACAGCTTTATCCCCCACTTTAAAGTAAGGCGCTAAGGCTGTGCTGGTTTGCGCCACTCTTTGTTCGAATTGTGCATAGCTCCATTGCTGATGTTCATCAATAATGGCGATATGTTCAGGAAATTTGTGGCAACTCTGCTGTAAAAACTCGGTTAAATTTTGTCCTTGCCAATATCCCAACTGTCGATATTGTTGGGCATATTCTGCAGGATAAGGTACACAACCGTTCATATTAAGACTCCAAAACTGCCTGTATATCTGTTGGATTTAATGCGAAACCATCTAAAACAGTACGCAACTTCGCGGCGGTTTCAGCATGTTCTGCTTCAGGTTGCGAAGCGCTGACAATGCCTGCCCCTGCAAATAAACGCGCAATGCTGTGCTGAATACGGGCACAGCGGACAGTCACCGACCATTCACCATTGCCCTCACAATCTGCCCAACCCATGGTGCCGGCAAATAATTCACGGTTAAATGGTTCTAAAGCTAAAATTAATTCTTTGGCAGTGTGTGTCGGTTGACCACAAATGGCAGGCGTTGGATGCAGGTATTGCACTAAGTCTAAGACATGGGTGTCTTTAGATTTAAGTTCACCTTGGATCTGTGTAGCTAAATGCCAAAGACGTTGCGTACGAATGAGCTCAGGCTGCTTGGGAATATTCAACTTGCTACAAAAAGGCGCCAGCGTATCGGCAATCATTTCAATCACCACCCGATGCTCGTGTTGATCTTTATGAGATTGCAGTAAGGTCTGGGCATTGGCCTGATCCTGAATCGGATCTAGATCACGAGCCAAGGTTCCGGCAACCGGCTTACTCCAAATCTGCCGCCCCTGTTTACCGACTAAAAGTTCGGGACTTGCTCCCATAAACCAGCCATGCTGCTTAGGATCATTGGCCACAGCATAACTGTAACCTTCAGGATTAGCTTGCGTGAGCTGTTGCAATAAAGCTGAAGCATCAATCGGTTGATCGAACTCAAGTTCTAAGATCCGTGCTAACACAGCTTTACTCAGCTTGCCCGCCTGCATTTCATCCACCAAATATTGCACTTGTGCCTGATAATCTGTGCCTTGAGGGATATAACTGGCATATTTCAGGGTTAAACTGTGCAGCTGATGATAAGGTTGATACAGTAATTTTTGATAGACTTTGATCTGATCGAGCAACATTAGATTTACATCGTGCGAGGATGCAAATGGAATACCGCCCATTAACATAGTTTTGCTATCACTTTGAGCCTGTGCATTGGATAAAGCCTGTTTAGCCGTACTGATCCAGTCACTGAGCTTAGAGTTAGGACTGACCTGAATGTCAGCGCGTTTTTTTTCACCTGTTAAGATATATTCAGGTGTTGCAAATAAAAAACCTGCATTTTCTTGACACTTAAGCACCTCATGTGCCCAAGCTGTATGTTGACAGCTGTGTTGTTCTGCAGCGAATGCCGTTAAAATACTCATCACCATTCCTTGTTTAAATATTTAGACCCCAAGCGTGGCCCCACCATCAATCACCAATTCTTGCATGGTAATTTGTCCTGCCTGTTCAGATAAAAAGAAACGTACGGCATGGGCAATATCCTCTGCCTCGGCCATTTTCCCTAATGGAATACCGGTTCTAAATTGGTTAAGATCACCGGTTAAAATTGAAGCAGGTGGTTCATCCCCATCCCAAAGCTGTTTTTGCATGTGTGTTAAGGTTGAACCGGGTGAAACCACGTTGACACGTACCCCATAAGGTGCCACTTCAAGCGCAAGGTTACGGCAATAATGGCTTAAAGCCGCTTTAGTCGTCGCATATAGTCCTAAATCCATACGTGGCATGCGCGCACTATTAGAACTAATGGTGACAATTGACCCTTGGCGTTTTTGACAAAAGTGCGCCGCACATTGCTGACTTAAATAAATCGGTGCCAAAACATTGACTGCAAATGAATGCTGCCAGTCCTGAGCCTTTGCCTCTAATAAACGGGTCATTTTTAAAATTCCCGCTGCATTCACTAAGGCATCTAAGTCATATTGTTCAATCAGACCTGCAACTAAACTCTGGGTCGCATCATAATCGCGAATATCCTGACAAATGCCTAACCAACGCGCGCGCAGCTCTTGGGTTAACTGTTGTTCAATTTGCCAATGCTCAGGAGGTGCTTGGCAATCCAGACCAATAATTCGATGTCCATCTTTTAATAAACTTAAAGCCACTGCAGCACCCATTCCTTGTGCTGCACCTGTGATTAATATCGTTTTCATCATGTTTTCTCCGTACGCCTGAACAGCGTCGCGAAGAATAATGCAAACAATTCTCATTATTATCAAGAGCCATGACTATGTTTCCTGTTGCCCCCCTGCCCGTATTGATCAACACGCAAACAATTTCTTAACTTAAGTATTTGATTTTTAAAAATACATGAAAATTACCGTTTTTTTAATTGATTATAATGATAATTATTTTCATTTACTATTGATATTCATTCTTGTAGTTTAACCTAGTTTTTGCTTCAGGACTTGAGCAACATGCAACCAGAATGCATTCCCTTATTTCAACATCCATTTTTTGCCCGCAATGATTTTGCGACTGAGGCATGGTGGCAAGCGTTTCAACAACCTTTACAATTCAAACAACATGAAAATAGTCAAACTTGCGTTTTTTTATGGCGACAACATGATGATATTCAACATGTTTATATTGACGTTTATTCACAAACACCAAGTATTTATCAAACTTGGAATGCCTTTAAAAAAATTCCAGACAGTGACGTTTTTTACTACACACTGGAATTACCGCATGACTGGTCTGGCAGCTATGTCATTGTAGAATCAAACACACCTGCCCCAAACAGCACAGATAAACGAGAGCGACGTCTATGGTGGCAGGCGCAATTACAACACAGTGTACAAGACCCGCATAATCTTTATCCCGCCTATCGGGCCAGTATGGCGCGCTTGGTAAATCAATGCCATTTAAATGGCGCTTATTTAGATCAAAAAACTTCGGATTTAATTTCATTTCAGCTTGAAGTAGATGACCTTTCTATCCAAATGGCAACCATGGGTGAGCTAACAGCAGAGAGTCCCACTGTAATTTTATTGGATGGTCAGTGGTGGTGTCATGATTTATCCATTCTGAATCAAATTGCTCAGCAGACTCAAGCACAGACCTGGCAAGCGGCACGCTATATTTTCATTCACACCCAACAACGTCAAAAATATTACGGTTGTGTAGATGCCTTTCATCACATTCTCGTCCAACAGCTCTTCCCTTATCTTCAAGCCATTGATCCTAGTTTTAGTCCAAAACACTTTATTTTGGTGGGTCAAAGTTTGGGGGCCACAGCCGCACTCTATCTTGCCTTAAATAATACTCAACATATTCAAGGTCTGATCTTACAGTCAGGGGCGTACTGGTGGTCAGATTTTTCCCAGAGTCACTATCTTTTTCAAGGCAGTACGCTGTTACAGCACCTACAACGTGCGCCACAGACACTCAGCCATGTTAAGCATATTTCAATCAGTGCGGGCAGTTTAGAAACAGACATGCGCCAAGATGCTGTGCATCTGTTTCAAGCTTTACAACCCACGACCCAAGTTGAATTTCAAATCTTTTCTGGTGGCCATGATGCGATTCATTGGCGTAAGGATTTATTACGTCAACTAGATATTCATCTTAGCGCCAATCCCCTTTCCCATCGCAAGGAACGATGCATATGAGTACTTTACAAGACAATTATATTAATCCATTTGATCATGAGGGTTATCGCTTTTCAGTGCTAAAAAATCAGCAAGGCGAATACAGCCTATGGCCTGAAATTCAAGAAATTCCTGCAGGTTGGCAAGTCGTGTTCGGGCAAGCATCCCGTCAAGAATGCTTGGATTATGTGACGCAATCTTGGACACAAATTAATCCATTTGCGCAAGTTTAAGGAAGATATCATGAATCAAAAATTATCTGAAGATGTAGCCTATCTACAACAACAATGGCCTTTACAATCTGCCCAATTGGGTATTTTTCTAGCCGACCATCTGTCTGAAGTAAATGATCTATATAGTATCGCGCACTGTCTAGAGTTGCCTAAAGATCTCAACCTAGAGCAATTTAAACAAGCCATTCAGCTAGGCTTAAATGAGGCTGACAGTGTGGTGGCTGATTACTCAAGTGACCCAGCAGCGCCCTATTTAAAATTGGCGCATAAACACATTGAGATTGAATGTTTTGATTTTCGTCATTTATCCCAAAAGCAGGCTTTAGAACGGCTTTGGAGTTGGATGCCATCTGATCGTGAAGCAGCTAAATCTCTCAAAGATCAAGGTGCCAGCTTATATCGTCAGGTCTTGTTTATTACCCATGATAAGATCTTTTGGTATCAACGCTATCATCATATTATGTTAGATGGTTTTAGCTTTATTCATCTGAGTAAACGTATTGTCCAACTCTATCAAGACATTCACCATAATCGAGCCATTTCAGCCTCACCTTTTATCTCCTTGGTTGAGGTGCACCAAGAGCGTGAAGCCTATTTAGCCAGTGCTGCATTTACGCAGGATCGTGAGTTCTGGCAAGGCTATTGTCGCGAATTGGCCACGCCAATCACACTATCGACTCACCATCGCACCGCGACCACCACTGCACATTTTATCCAACATCAACTCAAGTTTTCAGCTGGCATTTTGTCAAAAATCCAAGCCTTAAGTGCGGCGCATAAACTCGCTTTACCTGATATGGTGATGGCATTGTCATTACATTATCTACACAAAATGACTGATAAACGTGATTTGGTGGTCGGTATTCCCTTTATGCGCCGCCTCGGCTCAAAAGCCTTGCGTTCAACTTTACCCACCGTAAATGTCTTGCCGGTACAATTCCATGTTGAAGTAGAAGCGTCATGGTTAAGCTTAGCACAGCACGTAAAAGCCGAAATGCAACGTGTACGCCGACATCAAAAATACGATGCCGAACAAATTTTACGTGATCTCAATGCCATTGATGTACATGAACGCCTTTATGGTCCGATCTTAAATTACAAAGCATTTGATCAAGCACTTGATATCGATGGTGAGAGCATTCATACCCATCATATCTCGACCGGTCCAATCGATGATTTTGAATTTTCATTCATGCTACAAAATGGTGAATTAGTCATTGAATTACGTGCCGATGCAGAACGTTACCGTCTGACTGAGCTTAAAGCACATGCTGAACGTTTGACGTTATTGCTTGAACAGGCGCTATATGCACCAGACGCTGCCTGTCAGAGCTTCAATTTAATTTCACCTGCTGAACAAAGATTACTCCGTGAGTGGGGTACAGGACCGGTGTTTCGTCATCCAGCACATTATAATAATTTACTGGATATTTTTTATGAACAAGCCAATTTATATCCAGAACGCATTGCGATTGTCAGTGGTGAACGACCCCATTTAAAGCAGCTCAGTTTTGCCCAAGTAAAAACGCAAATTAACCAGCTGACACGTTTTTTAAAGGCCAAAGGTGCTGGGCGCCAGACAGTCGTGGCTGGTGCGATTCCACGTTCTAGCGATTCAATTATTTTGATGCTGTCGGTACTCAACTCAGGGGCCAGCTTCTTGCCCCTCGATTTAGATTATCCAATTGAACGCATGCACATGATGTCTGAAGATGCACATCCTTTGTTTGTGGTGACCACACAAGCGCTCAGCCAAAAACTGCCAAACAATATGCCGCAGCTCTATTTAGATGATGCTGCCGTACAAGCAGAAATTCAGGCGCAATCGGCTGAGGATATTACAGCTCAGCAACGTCAGTTTGACTTTCAAGATGTGGCCTATGTGATCTTTACTTCAGGCAGTACAGGACGTCCTAAAGGCGTGATGAACACCCATGGCTCCTTGGTCAATTTAATTCTATCGCACCGTCCAAGTATCTACCTGCCTGCTTTACAAGCAGTCAATACGCGTTTCCCTGAGCGTACGTTACGTGCGGCACATACTCATTCATTCTCCTTTGACTCTTCTTGGTTACAGGTCTTTTGGATGATTTGGGGACAAGAGTTACATATTTTTGATGAAAATATGCGCCGTGACGCCTATGCCTTAGTGCAAGAAATTCAAGCCCGTCATATTGATACCCTCGATTTACCGCCTTCTTTTTGCGCACAAATGATGAGCAATGGCTTATTCGAGCCGGGGCAACATCATCCAAGCCTGATTTTAATTGGTGGTGAGGCAGCACCTGTGGCCTTATGGCAACAGCTCAATGCACAGCCCAACTTAATCGCGCATAATCTATATGGCCCGACCGAATATACAGTGGATACTTTCCGTGCAGAACTTAAACTCACACAACGTCCAGTGATTGCCCATCCAATTGCCAATACACAAGCTTATGTTTTAGATGCGTATTTACAACCTTGCGCAACTGGCGTGATTGGTGAGCTTTATATTGCCGGTTATGGTATTGCCAATGGCTATTTAGGCCGTGCCGATTTAAGTGCAACACGCTTCGTGGCCAATCCATTTATGTCAGGTCAACGGATGTATCGTACAGGTGACTTAGTCCGTTGGAATCATCAGGGCAAACTTGAATTCATGGGCCGCTGTGATGATCAAATTAAAATTCGTGGTTATCGGGTCGAAATTGGTGAAGTCGAAAATGCCCTGTCATTGTTAGAAGACGTAGAAAGTGTCGTCGTCATCGCTGAGCCTATTCATAACAGTCACCGTCTACTCGGTTATTGTGTGGTGAAAGATCGTGATTTAAATGAGCAGCTTGCTACAGCGCTGGCAGCACAGTATTTAGCCCAATTACGCCAAAATCTACCTGATTACATGGTGCCATCAGCACTGATGGTCATGGCAGAGTTTCCACGTAATGTCAGTGGTAAAGTGGATAAGAAAGCGCTGCCCAAACCTCAGGTCAGTGTACAAAGCCGCCAAGCTGAAACCGCTGAGCAACAATTACTCTGTGATATTAGCGCCAAAGTACTCAAATTAACCCGCATTGGCATTGATGATGACTTCTTTATGGTCGGTGGGGATAGTATTTCTGCCATTATGCTGTGTACCCAATTGCGTGAACACGGCCTGATCTTAAAGCCAAGTGATGTATTTCGCTTAAAAACCATTGCCGCTATGGCCAAAGTTGTACAAAAACCAACTGAAGCCAAGCCAAGCATCAAAGCACAAGTACTCGATCAAGCCACTTTAAATGCCCTACAACAGCGTTATTCTGCCCAACATTTTCGCTTTTTACCTGTACTGCCCTTACAAAAAGGCATGTTATTCCATGCGCAAAGCAGTCTAGAAGCCGACTATCAAGCCTTTACCCGCTTAAGCCTCGACCGTCATATTGATATGCCACGTTTGCAGTTGGCCTTGAATTTGGTCTTACACAAACATCCACATTTAGCCGGTTGCTTTGATAGTCAATCGAGTGACGAGGCTGTGTTTGTTTATCCATATCAAGATCTACACGATTGGCCATTACAACATCTCTATGTCTCTGAAGATCAGCTCGAAGTACACATTGAACAAGCGCTGCATACACCAATGCAAGTTGATCAGTGCTACGGTTTAATCCGTGCTGTGGTACTACACACCCCATCACGTGCAGAACTCGTGCTGATTGTGCATCACCTGATCACCGATGGTTGGTCAACCCCACTGTTTATGCAAGATTTGCTTGCTGCCTTTACTCATTTAAAACCTTTACCACCGTTATCGCACAGCTATGACAGTGTGATTCAGGCGCTTGTACAACGTGATCTGCAGGAAAGCCGCAGTATTTGGCAACAAGATTTGCACACCTGTTCAACGACCCTTTTATTTGATCAGGTGAATCAAGCGGTCCAAGAGCAGCGTATATGTTTAAATCGCAGTTTGACTCAAGCCCTACAGCAACAGTTACGTCAGCGCGGCATTACCTTAAACGTGTTTATGCAAATGCTGTGGGCGATGACTTTAAATAGCTTTAATCACCAGCAGGATGTGGTCTTTGGTACCCCTGTAGCGGGTCGTTCTGCGCCTATTGATGGCCTAGATCAACAGATTGGACTATTTCTAAATACGATTCCGGTACGTGTCCAACTTGATCCACAAGCAGATCTATGGTCACAATTAGATGCGCTGCAACAGTTACATATGCGCCATCTTGAGCATGACGGTTTAGGCTTAAATGCCATTCAAGAAATCTGTGCTCAAGGCCCATTATTTGACACATTATTGGTGGTTGAAAATTATCCTGATCATCAATATTTACAGCAGGCTCTAGGTGATGCGCACATTACCAATCTCACCAATCGTGGCTATAGTCATTATCCACTGGCGTTATTGGTCATTCCAGATCAAGAGATTGAATTATTACTTGAACAACGTGGCGTATTACAAGCACCTGAAGCATTGTTACAACGTTTGGTTAGTTGGATTGAAATCGCCTTAACTCAGCCTGAGCAAGCGATTAGCGCTTATCCGCTGCTAGATACACAGGCCGCCGCTTTGATTCAACAGGTCAATCAAACAGCATATCCTGTACCGCAAATCACGTTGCAAGCGTTATTGCGTGAGCAAGCCCTTCAAACACCGGATCAGATCGCCTTAGAAGATGCAATGCATTGCCTGAGCTTTGCACAAGTACGCGCCCAAGTTGAGCATTTAGCCGCGCAGCTACAATCGCATGGTGTTGGTCCGGGTGAGATTGTTGCGGTAGCCTTACCACGATCTGTGCATTTAAGTATCGCAATTTTAGCGGTGATTGAAGCCGGTGCGGCTTATATGCCGATTGATGTGCAACATCCGCTGCAGCGTATTGAGTTTATGTTACAAGATGCTAAGCCGAAGGTACTCATTCAAGCAGATACACGCTTCAATGCGATTGCTGCTATGCCGAGCGTTATTTTTGACCAGTTAGCCGCTATTGAGAGCCAAACTCAAAGTCTTAACCCCACACAAATTAGCCCTGCCCATCCGGCCTATTTAATTTACACTTCAGGCACTACGGGACGCCCCAAAGGGGTATTGGTGTCACACCAAGCGATTGTCAATCGTATTTTGTGGATGCAACATCAATATCCACTTGATCAACACGATTGTATTTTACAAAAAACGCCGTGTAGCTTTGATGTATCAGTGTGGGAGTTCTTCTGGTCGTATCTTGTTGGTGCGCGTCTGTATATGGCAGCGCCAGATGCCCATCGTGATCCACTGGCCTTAATCGAATGCATTCAACAGCACAACATTACGACTTTGCACTTTGTCCCATCCATGCTCTCTGTGTTTGAAAGTGCCGTGCAACAAGCACTGCATCCAACACAAATTCAAGCCCTGCCGCTGAAGCAGGTGTTCTGTAGTGGCGAAGCCTTAAGCTCACATCTAGCAAGCGCTTTCCGACGACATTTTAGTGCTCAACTGCATAATTTATATGGCCCAACAGAAGCAGCAGTCGATGTTAGCTACTTCCCTGCAGCACAAGATCAAGGGACAAATAGCAGCGTCGCGATCGGCTATCCGGTTTGGAATACTGAACTTTATATTCTAGACGCACATTTACGTCCTGTTGGTTTTGATCAGCAAGGCGAATTATATTTAGCAGGTGATCAATTGGCGCTGGGCTATTTAGGGCGCAGTGATTTAACTGCAACACGCTTTGTCGCCAATCCATTTAAAGCCGGTCAACGAATGTATCGTACCGGCGACATGGCACGTTGGAATAGCGATGGCAGCGTACAATACTTAGGGCGTAGCGATGATCAGCTCAAAATTCGTGGTCAACGTATCGAATTGGGCGAGATTGAACAACTGCTGCAAAGTTTAGTGCCACGGAGTGAAGTGGTCGTACATGCGATGCCAGTTGGCGAAACGACTGAACTGAGCCTAGTCGCTTATCTAAAAACAGCGTTAGAGGTAGATATTGATCGTCTGAAACATGCCTTAAGCCAACAGCTGCCTGCATATATGCTGCCACAGCATTGGGTCCGTGTAGATGAATTCCCAGTGTCACATAATGGTAAATTAGACCGTAAAGCTCTCCCACAACCTCAGCAACATGTGCAAGTCATGCGTTATGCTGAAACTGCCCAAGAGCAACAATTAGAGTCGATTTTCCAGAAGCTGCTCAATACACAACAACGTATTGGTGTAGAACAAGATTTCTTTAGCTTAGGCGGTCACTCAATTTTAGCCATGAAATTGGCGATCGAAATTCGTAAACGTTTTGATCAAAACATTGCCATGCAGCAACTCATGAGTCATGTCAGCATTGCACGTTTGGTTCATCTTCTCAATCATCAGGATGCAAGTGCCAATGCCAGCACAGATCCTGTATTTACGATTCGTGAAGGTTCACAACGACCAATATTTTGCTTCTACCCAGGTTCAGGCTCGGCTTGGCAATATACTGCACTTAGCCCTTATATCGATGCTGAGATTGGTTTGATTGGTTTACAATCGCCACGTCCTGATGGTTTATTGGCACGCAGTGAGAGCATGCAACAATTGGTCAGCGCACAGCTTGAGCAAATTCAAGCATTACAACCGCATGGCCCTTATAGCTTACTCGGATACTCATTGGGGGGGACGGTTGCCTACAGCGTGGCAGCCGCATTACAAGCCCAAGGTGAACAAGTTGATTATTTAGGCTTACTCGATACCTATCCAGCAGAAATTCATCAATGGCAAGAAGAATCCATAGAAGAAAAAAATGCTGAAGCAGAGCAATTACAATTCTTTGCTGATTTAATGCTCGATGCAGATTCCGAATTGTATGCTGAGGCAACACGTATGCAAGAGGATATCTTTGCCAATTATCGTGATGCTGTACGTTTATTAAAACCTTATCAAATGCCTCATTTTAAAGGACATCTGTATTTAAGCGTGGCTGAACGTGGGTTACTCAACTATATTCAGCCAGAACAGGTATGGACCCCTTTAGTCGATCGTCTCACGATCACGTCCTTAGCGGAGGCCAGTCACAGCACTATTTTATCACCAGCGCAATTAAAAACTTTAGGACCAATTTTAAATGCTCAAATTGTTGCAGCACGCCGTGAGGCTAAAGCATGAAGTGGCTGACTGATTTTAGTTTACTCAAAACCAATAAAAATTTTCGTCATGTGTTTTGGGCCAGAACTTTATCCTTACTCACAATTGGTATGCTCGTGGTTGCCATTCCCAAACAGGTGTATGACCTGACCGGTGATTCATTGGCGGTGGCATTTGCCACTGCCTGTGAAGGTATTGCGATGTTTATTGGCTTATTGTTGGGCGGTGTATTGGCCGATCGTTATGAACGTAAAGGGTTAATTGTTTGGGCGCGTAGTCTATGTGGTCTCGGTTTTGTCGGTCTAGGCATCAATGCGATGTGGTCAGATCCTTCACTTTATGTAATTTATAGCCTTGCCGCTTGGGATGGCTTCTTTGGCGCGATTGGTGTCACGGCCATGATGTCCATCATGCCGAGTATTGTTGGGCGTGAAAATATTGTTCAGGCCCGCGCAATTAGTATGCTGTCTGTACGTTTAGCGACCGTTATTTCGCCAGCTTTAGGCGGTATCTTAATTGCGTCCTCCTCTGTTGCCAATGTCTACTGGATCTCTGCGATTGGTACACTGATGACCGTGCTCTTGCTGCTGGCTCTACCGCAAATGCAACCCAAATCCACCGCCCAGAATGAACATCCTCTGCAACAACTCAAACAAGGCTTTGAGTTTATTTTCCGCAATAAAATTGTTGGCAGTACCATTTTAATTGGAACCTGTTTAGGTTTTAGTAGTGCGATTCGTATTTTATTCCCCGAGTGGAATGCTGTTCAATTTGGGGGGTCTAGTACTAGTTTAGGACTCATGTATGCTGCTGTACCCTTAGGTGCAACTTTCGCTGCACTCTTTAGTGCGTGGGCGAAAGAGATTCAGCGTCCGGGCTTGGTGATGCTTTATGCCTGTCTGGGGGTATTCAGTTGTATTATTTTCATCAGTATGACGCCTTGGCTGATTTTGTGCTTAGTATGGTTATGTACTTTTGGTTATTTAATGTCTGTTGCCAACTTGCTGCAATACAGTATTGTACAAGGACATACACCGGATGAATATTTGGGCCGTATTAACTCAATTTGGCTGGCACAAGATGCATCTGGGGATTCTATTGCCGCCACCGGATTAGGTGTCCTCACCCGCTTTTTACCTATTTCAAGCAGTCTATTTTGCTTTGGTATGCTCAGTCTCAGCTTTGGCTTACTGTGTTTAATCAAGCTACAAGGCATGCGCCGTGCTGCTATTCAAGATCCGAGTCTTTAGACTTACTTTAAAAAAAGACCCGATTGGGTCTTTTTTAATGCTTGTCTGTATATTTAAATCTTAAGCATTGTGACTTCAATCTGCTTCGGATTGCATAGCTTTAAGCACTGCTCATTGCTGAGTCTTCAGGCTGCAAAGGCATTTTATTGATAAGATCACTGACCATCGTTGCGATAAAGTCTGTGTCAGCATACCAATAACCATAATATTCACGCTGTAATTGATGCTGATGTTGGATGTCTGCGGTAAAACTTAAACTTAAGGTTTGCGTCGCTAAATCAATATCTACAATGTAGGCCTCTAAAAAATCAATGTATTGCTGCACTTTAGGATAGATGGCCTTATACAGACTTTCCTTGATCGAGAAGACTAAAGTCAAATATTCTGTCCAAGAGAGTTGCGAGGCAAGGTTCGCATACAGTTGCTTTTCATGCGCATGTAGTAATAAATCAGCACTTTGCATCGCAAATTCAGCGTCAACCCAATATTCAAGATCTATACCGAGATAATCGGCTTGCTGAGTTAAGGCAACAATTACATCAGTTGCACAATGACTAATACTCCCGAGCCAACCTGTAGGCCACTCAGGTAACGGATAATGGAACACATTTTGAGTATCTTCTATACCCTGCTGTTGCAAAATTTTCGCAGCAAGACAACGCCCTGTTAAAAACTCATCTTTTCGTGTGATCGCCGCTTGTTGTAAAGCACCAGGGAGTTTTTGAATATGGGCAGCTTGATTTGTTAACACAGTATGTTCAAGTAGAATATATGGAAATAATAACTGTTTAATATGATTGATAAATTGCATAACATGAGTATTTAAAGCGCGTATAAGCCTGATTGGGCTTATACGCAATTGAGATGTTTAAGCTTTTTCTAATGCCCATAAACTGCCAGGTTCTGCAGTTATGGCACGTTTTTTCGCATTTTTGTAAAATTGGAAAAATAGAAAACTCAATAGAATGGCCATCAGATCAATACTGATGCTATCTGCGTGGTACCACAAACCGCTATTCGGCCATAGATATGCCACCAAGGACGATATTGGAATCAGCATTAATATCATTGCAATGCTACATAAGATCTGCGCTAAGGCACGCTGATAACCAATCACAAAGGTATATAAAGTGACAATCATGAATATTGCATAGTAACTATACATATAGAGATGATTGATACTATTCACTTCCATCCAGATATGCGCCAATCTGCCCACCAACATGCTGGTTGCTATCGCCAGTACACAGCCTAAACAAGTACCAATGGTAAGATTGGCAAGAAAAATCACATCTTTACGTTGCTCTGGTACAGGATCCTGTGGGCGCTTTTGTTTACGTGCACGCGTTTCTACCCATAAAATATTGCCTGAATAGAATAAGAATGCCCCACCAATTCCTAAAATAAAGTAAATCCAGCGCACGCCATTGCCGCCGTAGCTGCCAAAATGCATACTAAATAAGGCATTAATCAACGTATTGGCGTGGTCTGTTTGAGTGTTAATTCCACGATGATCATACACCTCCACATTGTAAGGATTTAAACGCATAAAGTCGTTATTTGCCCCACGTAGCAGCTGTGATGAGCTATATAGAGCAATCCGTGCATTGGCTTTTTGTGGTTCATCTAATCCACTAAATTGAATGTATTTCACCTCATATTCTGGCGCAACTTGCTGGACTTTGGCCAAAATTTGCTGAACATCAATATGCTGTTGTTGAATTTCAATGACCTGAGCAGGTGGTCGTGCAAAAGGTGACTCTCCTTTTAAAGCCAGTTGCCGAATAGAATCATAAAAATAATCATGGAAGGCAAAGACCACAACCGTAAAACTAATCACAATATGAAAGGGTAAACTAGTAATACCAATCACATTATGTGTATCCAGCCAGAAACGCTTCTTATTTTTACCCGGACGAATAGCAAAATAATCTTTGACCAATGTCGGCAGTAAAATAATTAAACCTGACATTAAAGCAAGAAAATACAGTGCTGCCACCACGCCCATGACGTACACCCCTAAGGTGTGATGTCCGGCCATGCCCGGAATTCCTGCAGTTTCATGCAGTTGTTCAATCAACCACCCCAATTTGGAGAGATTTTCTTGACTGCTGATTAACTCACCTTGAGAATTTAAACTGGCTAAATATGCTGTTTGTGTGGTGTTAAAGCCTTCTCCACGTCCTTGGCGCTCAGTCCATATCAGGGGTGCATGATGAAACTCTTGCGAAGAAATATTCAGGGTAAAGCCTTTTTGTGTTGCAGGATACGCCTGTTGTACTTGTGCAATGAGTTGATTATATTGGTCCGCTTGAATATCGGGTAAGACTTGCGCTTGTGGTGTACCCCAACGGCTTAAATCGTGTTGGAACATGCTTAAGCCACCGGCAAAGAAGCAGATAAATAGTAAAATCCCAGAACAGACGCCAACCCAAGTATGCATGGTTTTGGAGAGCTTCATAATATCGCTACGAACTTTCATATTAATCCTCGTAGCGCAAAAATCAGTGCATAGCTGAGAAAATTCATAACACTCATAACCCCAACCATGTGCCAACCCGTTTTAAAATAAAAACAACCAAACAGTAAAGCTAAGAATAAAATGGCTATGCTCCACATCCCCATTTGCGCCAATACATCTAAAGCCATAAAGGGTTTAAACAGTACAATCATTAAATTGGCTAGTCCTACTGCGAGGAGCAGGCTCAGTACTGTGCCTAAAATACTTTTGACCCACCAGTCAGGTTGAATCTGAATCTGGACTTTGCGATTCATTGATCTAATCCCCTGTTAGCCAAGCCGATAAAAGGCATAAAACTCCATACGGTGATGGGTAGAATTAACCAAGTTAGTAATGCCACTGCTTTTGGTAGGCTGAGAAATAGTAAAACCAAGGCAATCAATAGTAGGATTGCCCCGCCCCACATGCCAGTTTTTCTAAATGGCTGTTCTAATAGCATTTGATTGGAATGGGATAAATACACAACTATTGCACCGCTTAAAGTCAATAGGTAGCCCATGGTATGCATCCTTGACCCTCTTTTTGTCATAAGGCATGGTATTATTATTTAAATGATAATTATTATCAAATAAAAAATATAATATTTTATTATTAGGCCGAATGGTCTTTCATAAAGGCATAAAAAAGCCCCCTGAAGTAGGAGGCTTTAATTTGAATTTTAAACTGAGGATTGTTTGGTTAAATGCTTGAGAGGCACATAACGCTCTCGACGACGCCGTGTCACAATAATACCTAAAATTACCACAATGGAGGTAATCCCCAGCGATAACATAGTTTCATAGCTATATTCAGGTGAGAAGAACATATAACCTAAAACACTTAGAATCACTGCAATTACAAACCAAGTCAGCCATGGGAACAGCCACATTTTAAATGGCACTTCAATTTGATGTTGAATGTAATGGCGACGTAAACGTAGCTGTGAAATTGCAATCACTAGGTAGACCAATAAGGCAATTGCTCCTGTAGTGGACAGCAAAAAGCCGAAGACTTGACCTGGGAACATATAATTGGCCAAACATGCAATTAGACCAATCAAGGTCGAGGCAAGTACTGCCACACGTGGCACACCGTGTTGGGTCAGTTTAGTCATGATTTTAGGTGCATCACCACGTGTGCCTAAGGAAAATAACATACGTGATGAAGTAAATAGAGCTGCATTCATACAACTGGCCACAGCAATAAAGACCACAGTATCAATAATCAGTTTAGTCCCTGGGACATTAAGCGTCATTAGTACATACTGGAAGGTGCCATATTGTTGTAATAATGGTGAGCGCCAATCCACTAAAGACACTGCCAAGAAAATAGATACCACAAAGAATAAAATAATACGATACAAGACCAAATTGGTGGCTTTTTGGATTTTCTCCTGTGGATTCTTGGCTTCAGCTGCGGCAATCGATAAAATCTCCACGCCAAAAAAAGAAAATGCGGTAATTAAAACAGCTCCTAGTACACTGCCAATACCATTAGGCATAAAGCCTTCATTTTGAATGAGGTTGGCAACACCACTGACATCGGGTGCTAATGGCCAAAAACCCAGTACCGCCATGAGCGCCACTGCGATAAAGCCAACAATCGCCACCACTTTAATCAGCGCAAACCAAAACTCAAATTCCCCAAAGTTTTTCACGCTAAAGAAATTGGCTAAGCTGAGGAAGACCACAAACCCAAAGGCAAATAGCCATGCAGGCACCATAGGAAACCATGAGCTTAAAATAGCTGCACCAGCAATGGCTTCAATGGGAATGACCAACACCCAAAACCACCAATAGAGCCAACCAATGCTAAAGCCTGCCCAAGGGCCAATCGCTTTACGTGCATAGGTAGAAAATGAACCTGTATCAGGTTGCATCACCGCCATTTCCCCCAGCATACGCATGACTAAAAATACCAATACGCTGGTTAAAATATACGAAATCACCACTGCTGGGCCTGCTTTGGCAATCGCAGCAGAGGAGCCAATAAATAGACCTGCGCCAATCACGCCGCCTATGCTAATCATCATAATATGACGATTACTCAGTCCTTCAGGAAGTTTGGTTTCGGGTTGCATATCAGGGCTTCCTTTATTGTTTTATTTTTACATGAGAGATACTCGGGTTGAAAAAAATAAGGGAAATGCACAGCATTTCCCTTAAGTTGTAGGTTTAGTTTAATGTTGGCATTGAAAATTGTTTGGCTTCACGCACATGCGCAGATGGCCAGCGCTGAGTAATGGTTTTACGTCGTGTGTAGAAACGTGCACCATCTGGACCATAGGCATATAAGTCACCAAATAATGAACGCTTCCAACCACCAAAGCTATGGTATGCCACGGGCACAGGTAATGGTACATTGATCCCCACCATTCCCACTTGAATATGGCTGCTAAAATAACGCGCGGCTTCACCATCACGGGTATAGATACAGGTGCCGTTGCCATACTCATGCTCGTTAATGAGTTGCATCGCTTCTTGCATGGTCGCAACACGCACAATTTGTAGCACTGGACCAAAAATTTCTTCTTGATAGCTTTGCATATCTGGCGTGACTTGATCAATTAAAGTTGGACCCACAAAGAAGCCCTTTTCAAAGCCTTGTGGTGCAGCACCACGACCATCCACCACGATTTTAGCACCTTGCTGTTCTGCACTGGTGATATAACCTTCTACTTTGGCTTTATGAGCGGCACTAATCACTGGACCAAAATCGTTGTTGGTATCGGCGTAATTGCCATATTTAAGTTTTTGAATTTCAGCCTGTAATTTTTCAATTACCACATCGGCAATTTCATCCCCTACAGCCACCGCAACCGATAAAGCCATACAGCGTTCGCCAGATGAACCAAATGCAGCACCAAGTAAAGAGCTCACTACATTATCGACATCGGCATCAGGTAAGATAATGGCATGGTTTTTCGCTCCACCTAGTGCTTGGCAGCGTTTACCTGTGGATGTGGCAGTCGCATAAATATATTCAGCAATTGGGGTCGAACCCACAAAACTTACTGCTTGAATACGACGATCATGCAATAGCGTATCGACGGCCTCTTTATCACCATTCACTACATTAAATACACCATCTGGTAAACCGGCTTGTTGAAGTAGCTCTGCTAAGAATAAGCTTGCTGATGGATCTTTTTCAGAGGGTTTTAAAATAAAGGTGTTACCGCAGACAATCGCCATTGGGAACATCCATAGGGGCACCATTGCGGGGAAGTTAAATGGGGTGATACCTGCCACCACACCTAGCGGCTGAAATTCACTCCATGAGTCAATATCAGGTCCTACATTTTTACTAAATTCACCTTTTAAGAACTCTGGCGCACCGCAGGCATATTCAACGTTTTCAATACCACGTTGCAACTCACCTGCAGCATCATGCAAAATTTTACCATGTTCTTGCCCAATCAAGGCGCAGATCTCTGCACTGTGTTGCTCTAACAGTTCTTTAAACTTAAACATAACACGTGCGCGTTTAATCACTGGGGTATCACGCCATGCAGGAAAAGCTGCAGCTGCAACCGCAATCGCTTGCTCAACAGTTTTACTGTCTGCCAGTGCCACTTGTTTGGTTATTTCGCCTGTCGCTGGGTTATAGACGTTTTGGGTGCGTTCGCTATGCTGGAGTACTTGTCCGCCAATAAAATGGCCTACTACATTGGTGTTTTGTTGTTCTTGATCAAATTTTTCATTAAAGTTCATGTGTAATTCCTTAAGCGCTACATGCTGTTTTTGTTGTTGCTTCAAGTTGATATAGAGTGTCACCGACCGCATTGATCAAGCGATCTAAATCTTGTGCTTTGGCATTAAACATGGGTCCAAATTGCAGCGTATCTGCACCAAAACGGACGTAAAAGCCTGCTTGCCACAGTTTGAGTCCCGCTTCAAATGGACGAATGGCTGCATCACCGTCACGTGGGGCCAGCTGTACCGTGCCAATCAAACCACAGTTACGAATATCGACAATATGTGGTGTACCTTTTAAGCCATGCAATAAGCGCTCAAACTCAGGTGCTAGCGTTGCGGCACTTTCAATCGCCTGCTGCTCTTCTAAGGCTTGAATGGTGGCTAAGCCCGCAGCACAAGCCACAGGATGTGCGGAATAGGTATAACCATGCCCAAATTCAACCATATGTTCTGCTAAATCTTGTTGCATAAAGGTTTGATAAATCTCACGCGTTGCGACCACGCCACCTAAAGGAATGGCACCATTGGTGATTTGTTTGGCAAAGTTTAAGATGTCAGGTGTCACGCCAAAATATTCTGCGCCAGTCCACGCGCCTAGGCGCCCAAAACCTGTAATCACTTCATCAAAAATAAGTAAGATATTGTGTTGATCACAGATTTCACGTAGACGTTTTAAGTAGCCCACCGGAGGTGCAAGACAACCTGCAGAGCCTGAAACAGGCTCTACAATTAAAGCGGCAATATTCGATGCATCATGTAACTCAATGAGTTTTAGCATCTCATTGGCAAGTTCGACTCCACCCGTTTCAGCACAGCCTTGATGGAATTGAATATGCGGCTGTAAGGTATGTGGAATATGGTCGGCATCTAACATTTGACCAAAGGTTTTACGATTACCCCCAATACCACCTACACTCGTCCCCCCCACGTTGACGCCGTGATAACCACGGGCACGTCCAATGAGTTTAGTTTTGCTAGGTAAACCTTTGGCACGCCAGTAGGCACGCGCCATTTTTAGGGATGTATCGGCTGATTCTGAGCCTGAATTGGTAAAAAATACATGTTCTAGACCAGCAGGCATTTTTTCTACGATTTTTTCTGCTAATTTAAACGACCAAGGATGAGCAAATTGGAATGCCGGTGCATAGTCAAGTTGAGATAATTGTTGTGCCACGGCCTGCTGAATTTCAGGTACACAATGACCTAAGCCACATGTCCATAAACCAGACAAGGAGTCGTAGACTTGGCGACCGTGTTGATCCTGTAAATAATGCCCTTTGGCACCTACAATTAAACGTGGATCACGTTGAAATTGTCGATTGGCAGAAAATGGCATCCAATGTGCTTGGTAATTGAGATCGTTTAAATTATTGATATCGTTCATATCCATCTACTTATTGTTGAATTTATACTTTGAGTGTAGATGGATCAGAGATAGAGATAAATTTAGATTCACTTACGTTTAGATATAAAAAAGTTTACCTAAAATGAAAAACACTAAATTACAGCAAATCACGGATTTTGATTTAAAACTGCTCAAGATTTTTAAGACCGTTGCCGAATGTCGCAGTTTTACCGCTGCTGAAAGTGTGCTGGGGATTAGTCGTTCTGCCATTAGTTTACATATGACTGATTTAGAGAATCGAATTGGATTGCGTTTGTGTCAACGGGGTCGCGCAGGGTTTGCTTTAACAGAGCAAGGTCAAGAAGTCTTAGGCTATTTTGAAGAGCTTTCGACAGCAGTTGAGCGCTTTAGGAGTAAAATCAATCAAATCCATAATCAGTTAAAAGGTGAACTACATTTGGGTTTGATTAATAATTTGGTCACCATGCATCATGATCTAATTACCGAAAGCCTCGCGCAATTGACCGAAGAAAATCCTGATGTGTGCCTAAATTTAAGTATGAGTACCTTATCTGATATTGAATGTAAGGTACTGGATCAACGTTTGCATTTGGGCGCTGTGCCTTTGGTCACGCCACTTGCGGGCTTGGACTATACGCCCCTTTATGCTGAAGATTCATCTTTATACTGTGCCAAACAACATCCGCTCACTCAGTTAACAGACATTAACTTAAATGACTTGGGGCGCTGGCCTGCAGTGCGACCCAATTATGCAATGCCAGATAGCGCAATCCGCTTACACCAACACTTAAATTGTACCGCAACCGCAACAGACCGGGAAGGCATCGCATTTTTAATTTTAAGTGGAAAATTTCTAGGCTTTTTGCCCGATCACTATGCAAAAAAATGGCTCGATGATGGTTTAATCGAGCAAATATTGCCACAAAAAATGCACTACACCACCGAAATTTGCATGATTAGTCGTAAATCAAATTCGACCAATTTGATTGTCGAGCAATTCTTTAAGTATTTACAACAAGCACAGCAACGCTATCAAGCAGCATAAAAAAGGCAACTTACGTTGCCTTTTCTTAGTTGGGTTCATGCTGCCGATGACGCGTGACATAGAGGCCACAGATCATCACCAACAAGGTCACACCAAAAGACATCAATGTTTCGTGACGATACAGCGGGGAAAATAACATGTAACCCAACACCATGACAATGATCGCAATCACTAACCACGTGAGCCAAGGAAACAGCCACATTTTAAAGTCAGGCGTTTGCCCTTGAGCGTCTAAGTGGTAACGTAAACGTAACTGAGAAATCGCAATGACCAAATACACCAATAAAGCAATAGCACCAGTAGTGGAGAGTAAAAATGTAAAAATTTGACCAGGGAATAAATAATTTGCCAAGCAGCACACCATCCCAACCACAGTTGAGGCAATGACCGCCACACGTGGTACCCCTTTCGCATTCACCCGTGTCACGATACGCGGCGCATCATGCCGTGCACCTAAAGAAAATAGCATGCGTGATGAGGTATATAATGCTGCATTCATACAGCTGGCTACAGCGACAAATACCACAGTATCAATAATCAGTTTTGTCGCAGGCACGTTGAGGCTCATGAGCACATATTGAAAAGTACCTAGCTGCTGTAACTCTGTTGCCCGCCAATCGACCAAACATACAGCTAGGAAGATAGACACCACAAAAAATAAAATGGTGCGATACAGCACCAAATTAGTGGCTTTACGGATTTTTTCTTGTGGTTTTTCAGACTCTGCTGCTGCAATGGATAAAATTTCTACCCCAAAAAATGAGAATGCGGTAATCAGCACGGCGCCTAGTACACTGCCAAAACCATTGGGCATAAAGCCGCCATGACTAAATAAATGACTGATGCCACTCACTTCAGGCGCTAAAGGCCAAAGGCCAAAGACTGCTAGTGTACCAATGACAATAAAACTCACGATCGCAATGACTTTGATAAGTGAGAACCAAAATTCAAATTCACCAAAATTTTTAATACTAAATAAATTGGCAAAACTTAAACCTATCACAAAGAAGAGTGCATACAGCCAACTGGGCAACAATGGAAACCATGCATGCAAAATATGTGCACCGGCAATGGCTTCAATCGGAATCACCAAAACCCAAAACCACCAATATAACCAACCAATGGTAAAACCAGCCCAATGCCCAATGGCTTTACGCGCGTAAGTTGCAAATGAACCGGTGTCTGGTTGCATCACCGCCATTTCGCCTAACATTCGCATCACCAAAAACACCATCACACTGGTGATTAAGTAGGAAATCACCACCGCAGGACCGGCTTTGGCAATGGCAGCAGAGGAACCAACAAACAGTCCCGCGCCAATCACGCCCCCTAAGCTAATCATCATAATATGACGATTACTGAGTCCTTCTTTAAGTTTCGGTGTGATGTCTTGTTGCTGCATCCCCTATTCCTTTTGCGCTTAAATATTCATTCAACAAAAAGGGAAATGTTTGACATTTCCCTTTTTGGCCAGATTTAGACAAAGTGCTAAATTGCATTGATTCTATCATTACATGATTTTTGTATGTGAGACTAAATTTGACTTCATCCGCTGAGGTATTTGAATTTGCGCATTTTTCCGGCAATTTTTTGTCCTGTTATGCTCAGTAAATCATTTTTTTATTTGTGCTGGATGATTCCTATGAGGCATACCAAAAATACTTAGGCTATTTTTTAGCACGTTTAAGTGAGCTGAGATCGATGTGCAGTGGTTGCCGCAGGTACAGCATCGCCCAATGCACTACGCATTTCGCGCTCGATTAACCGCACAATCGAGTCAAGCGCCAAATCATTATCTTGTAGGCCAAAGGGTTCTTCTAATTCATTGCTTAAAGCATCTAAGCCTAAAACCAAATAAGCAATCACACCCACCAGTAAAGGCGCCCAAATCCCCAAACTATTACTGAGGCTAAACGGTAAAATTAAACAAAATACATATACCGCACGGTGCAATAACACCGAATAGGCAAAAGGTAATGGTGTACTGGCAATACGGTCACAACCTGCATGAATATTGCCAAGCTCAATGATATGCTGGGTAAGACCTTGATAAACAATATCGCTGATTTGACCGGTGTGGAGTTGTTGCACCAGATCTTGCTGAATTTTTTCTAAAAGATATTGAGCAGCATTAATATGCGTAGATAAGCCATCAAACGCTGCCGCATCTAAGGCCACATGCGCACGGTAAGACTCAAAGTCTTGCGTATTACGACGTAATCGATCACGCAGTAAATGAGTAAATAACATCACTCGATACATCAAGACACGGCGCTCGTTGGGTGCAAGTACATAACTATCGCGGCTGATATGACGTGAATTGGCAATTAATGCTCCCCACAGCTTACGCCCTTCCCACCAGCGTTCGTAACATGCATTATTACGAAAACTTAAGAAAATCGATAGAATTACCCCAAAAATGGTAAATCCGATGGCAGGTACTTCCGGCAAAGCCACAATGCTCTGCCGAGCCAGATAGACCAAGAAAGCTGAAATGAGCAGTACAAAAACCAATGCACCCAACACCTTGGGCAAAATCGTGCCATACCAAGCAAACAATAAGCTAAAGCTATTATTTTTATCGCGAACAATCATAATACAGAAGATCGATTTAACATCCTGCCACCTTATGAAGTTTCATCCAAAAGTTCAAGTCCATGAGGTGGCCAGATCGCGTTTAAGGCTGAACATTCACCTGAATGACATGATCGTAGATTTCTTGACTAAACTGACCGGTCGGACGACCATCTTCATGCATCATCGGCAATACATAACGAGGTTCAAAGCGCACTTGATACTGACCTGCCGTAGTTGGCTGTACCTTGACATGCAAAAAGCCATAATGTTTCCCGCCTTTGACGAGACGTTGACCTTCCCAAATTTCATCAGCATCACCATGTGCACTCCAATGCGTTGCTTGTGCTTGCTCAGGTAATAGATCAAAAGGTACATAGTCTGTTGTTGGTACATAACCTGGACCACGCAGACCATCGCCTGCAATCCCCACATCCCAATAATGCACACCATCTAAAGTCACGGTCTCAAGTAATTCGTTGTGACCAGAAAATACAGCTGTCACTTGGTATTGACGCATTAAATCATGATAAACACGCATAGGCAGGCCTGATTGGTTATCTTCATTTTGCGCAATACCAGCACTTCCAGATGTCAGACTATGCACGCCTGTACCATAGGCCATATGATGCCATTGAACGAAGATGATTTGTCCCTTGCTACGTGCATCGGCCAATTGACGCTCTGCCCAGCGCCATTGCTCTGAACCAGGGTTAAAATCTGGCACCTGTGCATCATGCCCATTGAGGCTTAAGTTTGTATCTTTGCTCGGATCTGTATCATCTCCATTTGAAGAATCGAGATGAATAAAGCTGACAGGGCCATAATCTACCCGATAATAACGTTCTTGATGGCGTGCATCACTGGCAGCATTGTCAGGCAACTCAAAATAAGTTTGCCATTTGTCATAAGCACGGCGTGCCGCAGCAGCACTATAACCGCTTTCACTTGGATGCCAATAATTTTCATGATTGCCTAACACCGGTAAAATTGGCGTGGTCGACGCCATGTGTCCCCATTCACCGGCTGCATGTCGCCAAAATTCATCCCAATCGAGCTGACGACCACCTTTTTCAACCAAGTCACCGGCAATTAACCATAACCGTGGCGCTAAACTGGCCGCATATTTTAAGTTATGTTGATAGCCTTGTGTTTGATCCACAATGTACTGGCGTTGATAGGTGCTTGGATCACTGGCCAGCTTCCCTCCTCCTAGTGCCGTCGCATTGGCAGCCCAAGCCACAGTTTTTTGTGTGGATTCAGGTTCTGTTTCCATATCAGCCATAACCACAAAATTCACCGCAGTCGAGGTATTCGCTTGTGGGGCTGTGGTGAAATGGGACGTAAATGGCTGTTGCGGATCATGCGCCACACGATATTGATATTTAGTATTGGCCTTTAAGCCAGTAACACGTACACGATGTTGATAAGGCACTGCAGGTGCTTGATCTGCTGCTAAATCGCTAAAAATTTTTCCAAAGTTTTTTTCACCATGAATATAAGCCACTTCGCTGTCACTATAGTTCAGATGCGAAGCGAGCGTAGCCTCACTCTTAAATACGCCTACCCCCTCTACCGTCACGCTCACCGGACGATCATCCTCACTCAACCATAAAATGGTCATCGCATCACTGCTTGGATTTTGTAAATAAGGATAAACGCGATAGGGTGTCGCTGGCGCAATCTCGGCCGAAGGGGGCGTCACCGTCTTAGACTGCTCCTGATCATTACATCCCACTAAGCCACTCATGATGATCAATGTGACACTGCTCGACAAAATATTTTTCATCTTAAGCATGTTGCTGTTATTCCTTATTTATCAATGCCGCACACCCTAGCGTCGTGCAATGTCGATAGCATGACAAAACCATGACACTTTTATGAAGATTGCATCAAAAATTGGCATTCTTGGGCGGCTTCTGGAATCAGAGCCGATATTATTATTTAACAGCACTACACAAATTAAAATAAAGCTTAGATACATCCCCGGGGATATATCTAAGAAACAGCTCAAAAACCAAAACATTGATTAGATTTTCTAAATAATGAGTACTTAAATGCTAAAGCTTAAAACTGCCACGTGGTCGCAACTTTTAAGGTTCGTGGTTGGCCTAAGAACAAATAATCATCGCCCATATAATCACCCACATCACGCCAATATTTTTCATTCAGTACATTATCAACTTGCATCCTCAACATCACAGGATAACGCTGCCACTTAAATGCATAAGCTGCACTAAGATCTAACACTGTATACTCTGGCACCTTAACAGTGGCTGCTTTATTGGCAAATTTGCTGGCGCTATAACGCAAATCCGCTGCCAAGCTTAAGCCATCAATTTGCTCAACTTGATAGTTAGCTTGTACCACCGCAGCAAACTTTGGCACATTTTGCATCTGCTGACCAAAGCCCGTTACGCCTTTAACCTTACTTTGTAGCCATGTGGTGTTAGCAGTTAATTTTAAGGCTGGTGTGACTTGTGCCAACAGTGCTAATTCTAGACCCTGACTGTGTTGTTGACCTTCATTGACAAAACGAAAGCCGTCTAGGAGAGGCTTGGCATGTTGATAGTCTTGACGCAGATCAAATACTGCAACATTCCAAGACCAATCTGGTAATTCTTGTTTAAAGCCAATTTCATATTGCCGAGATGCACGCGGTGCTAAACTGACCAAGGCATTTTCGGCATACCACGGCGCTACAGCCCCATCACTTAAACCTTCACGATAAGATACATAGGCTTGTGCATCTGGCAAGAGTTGGTACATCAGCGCCAATTGTGGCAAAAAATGCTGCGTTTGAGTATCACGCTGGCGTTGCCCATCGCTGCTATATGCTTGTTCATCTAAATGTAACCACTTGACTCCCAACAGTGCCGACCATTGTGGATGCCAACGGAGGTGATCTTGCAGATTAAGACTATGTTGCTGACTC
Source organism: Acinetobacter sp. CY05 (assembly GCF_059515805.1). Taxonomy (NCBI): domain Bacteria; kingdom Pseudomonadati; phylum Pseudomonadota; class Gammaproteobacteria; order Moraxellales; family Moraxellaceae; genus Acinetobacter; species Acinetobacter sp. CY05. The sequence goes on from NZ_JCAKMW010000007.1 coordinate 104,654, forward strand.
TTTAAAGCAGTATAACGTGGCCCCAATTGTGCATCTGCGTGAGGGAATGGTACATTCGGTTGCGTGGCATTGCCTACCCCAACCCACGCATTGATAGCTTCGTGTTGCTGCTGACGTTTTTGTGTACTCTGCCAAGCCATATGGAGTTGATGCTCAACTTGGTCCGTCTGTAATTGCCCAGATAAACTGGCGCCAAATTGCACAGTCCGCCGTGTATCATTTGGACTTTGAAAATCATATAAGTCGTAATTACCGTTTTGGTCAAACTGATTGCCTAAACCTTCAATTTGGCAAATCTCACTATAACAGCCCCATGGGAAGCTACTATAATCATCAATCACCACCTGACTAAAACTTGCAGTTAAAGCTGTTTGCCAATTGTGGGCAAGCTGCTGCTGATATTGAATTTGCGTACTCAGGCTGTCATTTTTGACCGGTTTAGACCAGGCTTGATGACCAAGCGCATGATCCCAATCAATGCCTTGAGGTAACGCGCCATTAAAGAGTTGATAGCCTGCAACAGAATACTGGCTTTGTCGTTGCCACTCCGTATCAAACTCGATACGTTGTTTGGGACTCAAATGATAATCTAAGGCCAGTGCCGCTAAATAACGCTCGCCCTCAGCCGATTGAATATACGGTTTTAATTTTTCGGTCACCAAATTGACCCGATAACCAAGATCTTGAGTTGCATTAAAGCCACCGACATCAAGATGTGCAGCTATTTGTCCATATTGATTGGCATTGAACGACAGTGCACGCACCTCTTCTGGGCGTTTACTGACATAGTTCAGTACACCACCCGGTGTTGCCATAGGACTATATAAAGCGGCCACACCTTTGAGCACTTCCACCTGTTGTTTATTTTCGAGCGCGATATTTTGTTCACCACGCACGGTTTGCCCATTGATTAAATAACTATTGCTACTGTCTAAAGCAAAACCGCGTGAGATCAGATTGCCATAATAACCAATCGGAATATACCCCTCGCCAAGGCTGGCATCCTGCGCAGCAATATCTGCTAAGCCGGTTAAACCTTGGCTCTCAATATGCTCAGCATCAATTAAGCTCAGACTATAGGGTGTCTCAAGTGCATTTGCTGATAATGGATCAAGCTGGAGATGAGATGGAGTTTGGGCTTGGATCACCAAGGTATCGAGTTGTTGTACTTGCGCTGTGGCATAGCCGCTACAGATCAAAAGCATCGCCGTGGCCAATGGGGTATGTACTAGATGTGGAGAGAGCGTCATCAAAATACTATGCAGTCAATTGCGTTGACGGCATCATAGTCGGAAGTGTTTGAAAAGTTAATGACTTTTTTGGCTTTTCTTTAGTGCATTAAAAAGCCCAGCATATACTGGGCCCTTTTTTATTTAAGCTTAACCTTGTTGATCGCGGTTAGGCTGTTTTTGCTGCACATTTTGCTGATTGTTTTGACCGTTTTGTTGTTGCGGCTGTTGCTGCTGCTGGTCATGTTGATTTTGCTGCTGTTTCCACTGATCTTGCTGTTGTGGTTGCTGCTGTTGTGGTTGCTGCTGTTGTTGATCTTGTTGCGGTAAGCGCGGATTATGTTGCTGATCACGCTGTTGCTGTTGTTGCTGTTGGTCATTTTGATGCTGTTGACCATTTTGTTGCTGCTGTTGCAGACGTTGATTCTGGTTCTGGCTGTTTTGATTGTGATTCATGATTGATTCCATCCATATTAAAATTGCATTAAATTTGAGACAAATCATTCAATGCTCAAATCATCGACACACTTACATCATGCCGGTGAAGATTACTTTACGCGCTTTTTTCCATTCTCCAATTGAGAACGTGTATCATTTTAATGCAACGTGAACAAAACCCACTTAAGCGACTGATATTCGATTTTTTCACTTACCTTTTTTACCTGATGGTCTATTTTTTTCACATAAGCCAACATAAGCTGCACAAAGCAGCTAAGGTCTTGTAGCTAAAAAACCGTTCTAATTAAAGTCCTTATAGCAATGATAAACAATAGGAATAACATATGTCAGAGATCCAAACGGTTAACCATTTTGATTTAACTCGCTATTTAGGCACGTGGTACGAAATTGCTCGCTTACCCATGAAGCATCAGCCCGAAGACAGTACCGATATTTCTGCCGTTTATTCACTTAATGATGATGGCAAAGTCCGTGTGCAAAACCGCTGTCTAGATGGCAAAGGTGAATTGGATGAATCTATTGGTGAAGCCACCATCATAGATGCTGAGCACGGCAAACTTGAAGTGAGTTTTTTACCTGAAGGTTTACGTTGGATTCCGTTTACCAAAGGCGATTATTGGGTATTAAAAATTGATGAGCACTATAGTACAGCTTTGGTGGGTGAGCCCGGTCAAAAATACTTATGGCTGTTACATCGTGATGTCGATTTAGATCCCAATGTAAAACAACAATATTTAGCGTATGCAGAAAGTCTCGGCTATGATCTGACTGATCTTATTCATACTGTACATACCGGACGCAAAACGCCACAGCTTTAAACCTCTAAAGCCCTCTCTAATAGAGGGCTTTTTTTATGGGAGCATTAAGACATGAGTCAACACTACCCAGCTTCACCTCCTGCTCAACATCAGGAACATCAACCAGGACAGCAACATCACATGCACCCTGAACCTGAGATCATTAAGCCGCAGCATCGAGGTAGTCAACAATTACAAAATAAAGTGGCGATCATTAGTGGAGGCGATAGTGGCATTGGCCGCTCAATTGCCGTGTTATTTGCGCGTGAAGGCGCAGATATTGCTATTGTTTATTTAGATGAAGATCAAGACGCGCAAGACACACAGAAACTCGTTGCCGCAGAAGGTCGAACCTGTCTGACGTTAAAAGCAAATCTTGCTGATCCACAGCAAGCACATTCTGTGGTGAGCCAAACTCTGCAAAAATTTGGCAAAGTTAACATTTTAATTAACAATGCAGCGGTGCAATATCCTCAAGCCAACTTAGAAGACATTAGCCCTGAGCAATTACAGCATACTTTCCAAAGCAATTTATTTTCAATGTATTACTTAACGCAAAGTGTATTACCACATTTGCACACAGGTGACAGTATTATCAATACCAGTAGTATCACCAGTTATCGTGGCCATGAGCAGTTAATCGATTACGCCAGCAGCAAAGGCGCAATTACCAGTTTTACTCGCAGTTTAGCCAGTCATTTGCTGAAACAAAGTCGAGGTATTCGTGTCAATGCGGTTGCACCTGGTCCTATTTGGACCCCCTTAATTCCGAGTAGCTTTGATGCTCAAACCGTGGCAGATTTTGGTAAAGACAGCCCAATGGGCAGAATGGGACAACCCAGTGAAGTTGCCCCTGCTTATCTGTTTTTGGCCTCAGATGCAGCAAGTTATATTGCAGGACAAGTGATCCATGTAAATGGCGGTGAGATTTTAAATACTTAAAGGCGATTGAGTCGTGTTCACCTTTTACTGAATACTATAACCACCATCAATGACATACTGCGCACCTGTCACAAACTGCGACTGCTTAGAAAGTAAAAAACAGACCAAATTGGCCACCTCTTCACTGGTGCCTAAACGCCCGGCTGGATGCTTGGCTGCGAGTGACTGTAGATCTAAATGCGCAATGAGTGGGGTTTCAATATAGCCTGGATGAATGGAATTGACCCGAATCTGATGTTCAGCGCCATCTAAAGCAGCCGCTTTAGTTAAACCTGTCACGGCGTGTTTGGTCGCAACATAAGCTGCTCGATGTTTGGTTGCAATTAAACCTAACATGGAAGATGTATTCACAATGGAGCCTCCACATCCATGCTGTTTCATGAGTTGCATCTGATATTTTAGGCAGTAAAACACACTGTTTAAATTAACATTCATCATCTGCTGCCAAACATCGAGTTCTAATGCATCAATACTGGCCGCCGCTGATGTGATCCCCGCGTTATTGAATGCGCAAGCGAGGCCTTGTCCATAATCGCCAATTTTTGCTAGCACGTCGGCAATAAATATCGCATCACTCACATCACCAACATACAGATAGACTTGAGTCTGCGTACTTAATTCAAGCTGTAACTGCTGTAGCGCCTCAGCGTTTACATCAAGTAAATGTAAAATATAGCCTTGTGTGGCCAGTTGCCTTGCCACAGCTTGACCAATGCCTGAGGCAGCGCCCGTGATCATTGCCACCTGTATTTTTTCGTTCATATTGTTCTCTGATTTAGTGACGATATAGCCCACCATTGACATGAAGGGTTTCCCCAGTCATGAAAGAAGCACCTTGACTACATAAAAATAAAACCACATCAGCGATCTCGCGAGGTTCACCTAAGCGTTTTAACGGGGTGGTTTCGGTCATGGCGCGGCGTTTTTCTTCAGTCATGCCTTGCATCATTGGGGTATTAATCAGTCCAGGGGAGATACAATTGACACGGGTTTTAGGTGCCAATTCAATCGCTAAACTTTTACTTAATGCAATCACTCCCCCTTTAGCTGTGGCATAAGCTGTATGTGCAATACTACCTTGATGCCCGGCAATCGAGGCGATATTCACAATGGCACTTTGTTCACTCAAAAGATCTTTAAAGCTTTTGACCAAATAATAATTGGCATTTAAGTTCAGCTGAATCTGCTGATTCCATGTCTCAACATCTAAATCATCTAAGTCAATATGTTGATAAACACCTGCCGCATGAATCAGAAAATCAATCTGACTAAATTGGCTGGCAATGTCCTGACGCAGCTGATTGAGGGTTGCGGTAATGGCAAGATCCACTTGAAAATACACCGCAGTACTTTTTAACTGATCTAAAAAGGCCTGATCTTTGGCTACTACATCAATTAAAATAAAGTGCACATCGTATGCATCAAAGGCTTGAATGGTGGCTCGACCAATTCCGCCCAATGCGCCCGTCAGTAAGACCGTTTTATGTTGTAATCCTTTCATGCCGACCTATTCTTATAGTTAATGTTGTCCTAGGGTCAAGTGATTGCGTACTTGACCCTAGTGTTGCCTTAAGCATGTTTTTGTTGATCTTCATGATCAACATCACGTAGTGAGCGACCACCGGTTTCTTTGAGTAAAATAATGGAGATCACCGAGATCGCAATCACAAATAAAATATAAAAGGTAATGGGTAAGGTACTATCAAATTTTTTCCATAATAAGGTGGCAATCATTGGCGCAATTGAGCCAGCCAAGATAGAGGAAATTTGATAACAAAATGAGGATCCTGAGTAGCGCATCCGGGTTGGAAAAATTTCTGCCAATACCGCACCTTGTCCGGCATAGCACATACCTTGGAACAATAGACCCGTACACATTGCCAATAATACCCAAGCAAATTCACCGGTATTTAAACCAGCAAAGTAAAATGGAATCCAGGCAACCAAACCTGCATAGCCAATATACATGGTCAGTTTACGGCCAATTTTGTCGGATAGAGCCCCACAAGAAATCATTGAGAAAAACTGAAACGCATTGGCACACAGCAATAAGCTTAAAATCGTCGGATAGCTAAATTGCATTTGAATAGATAAATAGGCGATCGAAAACACCACAATAATGTAATAGGCTGAGTTTTCGCCAACACGCATGAGCATGCCGCAAATCGCTTGTTTTGGATAATGTTTGAGGACTTCTTTTAAACCTGCAGAGGCTTTTTGTTGTTGTTCTTGGCGCTCAATTGATTCCTTAAACACATCGGATTCTTCGACATTTTTACGAATATAATAACCAATAAATACAATCACGGCAGATAGCCAAAATGCAATACGCCAGCCCCAAGCCAAGAAATCTTCAGGAACAAGTAAAGCAGATAAACTGAGTAACACTAAACTGGCGAGGACATTACCCGCACATGCTGCAGCTTGTGGGAAACTGGTCCAAAAACCACGCTGATGTTCTGGACTATGCTCACCCACTAATAACATGGCACCGCCCCATTCCCCCCCTACAGCAAAGCCTTGAATAAAACGCAGTAGCACTAAGATGACTGGTGCGGCATAACCAATACTGGCGAAGGACGGAATACAGCCCATAAGAAAAGTCGCCACACCTACCAAAATTAAGCTAATTTGCAGTAATTTTTTACGTCCATATTTGTCACCATAGTGACCAAACACCAGCCCACCTAAAGGGCGTGCCATAAAACCCACCGCATAGGTGGCAAAAGCGGCAATAATGCCCATCAGAACGCCGCCGCTGCCCATCGCAGGGAAAAATATCTTTGAAAAAACCAAGGTACTGGCTATACCGTAAATAAAAAATTCATACCACTCTGCAATGGTGCCTGCCATTGCTGCGCCAACCACTTTTTTGATCGAGGAGCGTTCCGCTGTCACCTCAATTTCTGGAGCTTTTGTTTGTGCAATTTCCATGTTCATTATCCTTTGAGCATTGCTTTATCGTTGTTGTTTTATGTTGTTATAGTTGAATATTGCCTAGACAGACATATTTCATTTCAAGGTATTCATCCATGCCGTATTTAGAGCCTTCACGGCCGATCCCTGATGCTTTTACGCCACCAAAAGGTGCAGCAGCATTAGAAATTAGACCGGTATTCACGCCTACCATGCCGCACTCTAAAGCACGTGACACACGTATAAATTGACTCATGTCTTGGGTAAAAACATAAGCTGCTAAGCCAAATTCGGTATCATTGGCCAGTTTGATCGCCTCCGTTTCATGTTCAAATTTAAAAATAGGTGCCATTGGGCCAAAGGTTTCTTCACGGGCACAGAGCATGTCTTGGGTCACATCTTGCAGCAAGGTGGGGCTACACTGATTGCCCTGCTGGGATTCAATCTCACCTGTGACCAATTTTGCGCCTTTGCTTAATGCATCCTGAATGTGTTGCTGAACTTTCTCGACGGCTTTGGCATTAATCAGCGGGCCAATATCAGTTGTTTCATCTAGGCCATTGCCCACCTTAAGCATTTCAACTTTGGCTTTGAGCTTGGCAATAAATTCTGCATAGATGCCACTTTGCACATAAATACGATTGGCACAGACGCAGGTTTGTCCTGCATTACGAAACTTACTGTCCATCACCCCTTGTACCGCTTGATCAATGTGCGCGGAATTAAATACTAAAACCGGCGCATTACCGCCGAGTTCAAGCGATAGTTTTTTAATGGTTGCTGCACTTTGTGCCATCAGTTTGGCACCTACTTCAGTCGAACCAGTAAAGCTTAACTTTTTGACCAATGGGTGACGTGTGAGGACTGCACCAATTTCACTAGATGATCCTGTGACTACATTGAAAATGCCCTTTGGAAAACCCGCTTGTTCGGCAAGTTTAGCCAAAGCCAAAGCGGTTAATGGTGTTTCTGAAGCCGGTTTAACAATAATGCTACAACCTGCCGCTAAAGCAGGTGCCACTTTCCGCGTGATCATTGCCGCAGGAAAATTCCACGGCGTAATGGCAGCACAGACGCCCACCGCTTGCTTAAAGACCAAAATTTCACTGTTGCTTACTGTGGGAATAATATCGCCATAGCCGCGTTTGGCTTCTTCGCTAAACCATTCGATATAGCTTGCTGCATAAGCAATTTCCCCTTTGGCTTCTTTAAGCGGCTTGCCTTGCTCTAGGGTCATAATGCTGGCGAGCTCGTCTTGATGCGCTTGAATCAAATCAAACCATTGTCTTAATAAACGACTGCGTTCATTCGGGGCCACCTCACGCCATTTTTTTTGGGCAAGATCGGCATCTATAATCAGTTGTTCAATTAACGCTGCATTAAGTCGCGGCACTTCGCTAATCAAACTTTGATCATAGGGGTTATAAACCGCTATTTTGTCCTGTGTGGTGATCCATTCACCATTGATCCAGCATCGATTTTCAAAAGATGCAAATGTCTGAATATCCATATATGTATATCCTTATTCTTGTTGTTTAAAACGCGCTATTTTTTTCACTAAGGTGGATTGCTCAACCTGCAGGGCTTGCGCTGTGGCACGGGTAGAACCATGCACGGCCAAAGCCTCAATAATTAATTGCCGTTCATAAGCTAAAACTTGCGCTTTGAGTGATAATGGCTTGCTTGCAACGATAGGCTGTACTTGCAAGGGTTGGGGTAAATCCTGCATGTCAATATGATCTTGACGACTCATCACACATAAACGCTCAACCCAATTGACCAATTCACGAATATTGCCTGGCCAAGCATAATGAGTTAAAGCTTCTAATACTTCAGGACTCAACGACTTATGCTGCTGATATTTCTGATTCCACAGACTTAAATAGTGCTCAAGCAAAGGGATAATTTCCGCACGGCGCTCACGTAAGGGCGGTAAATTGAGCTCGACAACATTCAGCCGATAAAATAAGTCCTCACGAAATTGCCCTTGATCCAGCATGTCTTTTAAGTTGCGATGTGTGGCACTGATAATCCTTACATCAATTTGTTTAAATTCTGTACCACCGACGGCTAAAAACCGCTGTTCTTCAATGACTTTAAGTAATTTCACCTGTAAATGTAACGGCAAATCACCAATCTCATCTAAAAACAAAGTGCCTTGATGGGCAATTTCCAATAAACCTTTTTTGCCTTTACTAGAGGCGCCGGTAAAGGCACCTGCCACATAACCAAACAGTTCAATTTCTAATAAATTATCGGGTAGACCTGAACAATTCAGCTCTAGAAAAGCCTGTTCAGCACGTGGACTCATGTGATGAATATAGCGTGCCAGCTGACTTTTACCTGTCCCCGTTTCTCCACCAATCAGCACTTTACTGTCAAACTTAGCCACATGGGTCGCCAAATCAAATACGTCTTGTGTATGCTGCGAGACAATACAATCACTGGCATGACTGCTGAGTTTGTATTGTGCTTGACTACGGAATAAATTTTCTAGCTGTTCTTGTGCATGTTTGGCACGCAGGAGTTCAGTAATATCACGCACACAGGTCACTACACACAGGAGTTGCTGCTTGGCATCAAAGATAGGACTCCCTGTCACTAAAATTTTTTGATTGCCATGAATGCTTTGCACCAAAGTCACCACATCTTGGCGTTTAATGACTTCTAAAGAAACCGAATTGGATAAATAACCAAGTTTAACCAAATCACCCATATAGCGACCTAATAACAAACTACGGTTGAGGCCAGTAATCCGTTCATAAGCACTATTGACCGCCAACGTCACTGCCTCGGCATCAGTAATATAAATGCCATCTTGAATCGCTTCCATAAAGGAGCGAATTGGTTCGACATTAAAAATCGAGCGGCCATCTTGGGTTTTTAGCGCAAAGCCTTGCACTTGATCTAAAAAGCTCAAATGCTGCTGGCGCGCATCAGCGACTGACATAGGCTTCTCGATAAATCGATTCAATTTCATGCACAGTGAATTGACGCGGATTATTTTTCAGCAAGCGCTCGACTTTTATCGCTTCTGCCGCAAGACCGGCCAAGTCTTCCTCCAAAATGCCAAAATGCTGTAAACCTGCGGGAATATTCAGTTGACGACAGAATTGATGCAAAAATTCCACTAATTTTTCGGCATTAAGCATATGGTGATTACCCTGGGCCAGATGTAAGCGTTTAGCAATCTCACTTAAGCGTTCTGCACAGCCCAAGACATTCCATTTTAAGACATAAGGCAACATAAGCGCATTACTCACCCCATGTGCCATTTTATATTTCCCGCCCAATGGATAAGCCAAGGCATGCACGGCACCCACTCCCGCATTACCAAACGCCAATCCAGCCATTAAGCTTGCCGTGGCCATTTTTTCTCGCGCGAGTAGATGATTCGGCAAAGCATAGGCTTGTGGTAAGTATTCAACAATCATTTCAATGGCTTGAATGGCCAAGGCATCGGTGACATCAGAACGATTCACTGAAATATACGCTTCAATAGCATGTACCAAGGCATCTACCCCACTGGCGGCAGTGACAGCAGGTGGGCAACTGACTGACATGACCGGTGAAACAATGGCCACATCAGGTAATAAGCAATCACTGACAATCCCTTGTTTCATTTGCTGGACGGTATCGGATAAAATCGCAATGTTGGTCACTTCCGAACCCGTACCCGCCGTGGTAGGAATCACAATCAGTGCAATATCGCGGCGTTGAATTTTATCTACCCCAATAAAATCCTCAACAGCGCCAGCTTGTCCTGCCAAAGCTGCCACACATTTGGCAATATCTAAGGCACTACCGCCACCTACCGCAATTACCCCATCACAGGCTTGTTGATGATAGCCATTAATCACCTCTTGCACTTGTGCTAACTCAGGTTCTGGTTTGACTTGATCATAAATGGCGTAATCAATATTTAAGCGACTGAGTACCTGTTGAATGGTACCTGACTGTACCACGCCTTGATCAGTGACAATCAATGCCTTGTTCATGTTGAATTTTTCGATGGCGGTATTTAAATAATCCAGTGCATTCGGCCCAGTAATCAATTTATTGGCGGTTTTAAATGTTGCAAATGTCATATTATTGTTATCCTATTTAATATTATGTTTGATAAATTCACTGATCTTATCTAAATATTGTTCTGCAATTGGTAATTTTCCTGCCAGAGTGAACATGCCATGCATCAAACCTTGCACATGGTGATATTCCACATTTAAGCCGGCTTGAATTGCCGCGCTTACATAGTCTAAAACCTCATCACGTAGTGGATCGTGCTCAACGGTCAGAATATAGAGTTTGCCATTTTCCCGTATAAACGGCTGATTTAATAGACAAATTGCATTGTGATCGTTTGGTTGTTGCATGAGCTGCTCAAAAAACCAATGCATGGTGCTTTGTACTAAGGGAAAGCCGCTTAAATAAGCTTGATAACTCGGACTCTCAGGAAAATATCCAATCACTGGGTAAAGTAGGAGTTGTGCTTTTAGCTCAATGTTAAATTGCTGATAAAAATTTTGTGCTAAATAAGCTGCTAAATTGGCGCCTGCACTATCCCCACAAAACACTAAGCGTGTGACATCAATTCCTAATTCGGTATGTTGTTGCATGATATATGCCAGTGCCTGCTGACAGTCTTGGTAAGGCACAGGAAATTTAAATTCAGGCGCCAGACGATAGTCAATTGCAATCACGCGTACATCAGCACTATCGGCCAGCTTACGACAAATCGAGTCATGTGAATCTAAATTACCAATTACCCAACCACCGCCGTGGATATAGATCACACATGGCCTGTGGGTTGCTTGTAAATCAACATCATAAATACGTAGGTGGATCGGCTGATCTTGCCATGTTTGCTCAATATCCTGCGTTTGCACATGATCTAAGCCTTGCATCGCAGCCAAAGCACAATTGTTGATATAGGTTTGGCGTAGTTCAGCAATACTGCCCATTTTTTCAAACGATTGTCCGCCTTTGGCTAAGAAGGCCTCAATAATCGGACGGGCATCCGGATGCAGTGCGTAAGTCATACCACTTGATCCTCCATCCCGACATGCGCGCTATAGTAGTCAGATGCTTGAAACTGTGCCGCCTGACGATAGGCTTCCACATCTAAGGGCCAGTTGTTAATGACTTTACCGGCTGCATTTTTATACCAACTTGAGCAATCGGAGGAAAAGGCTGAGTGAGCCATTTGCTGCTGGATTTTGTGGTTATACTCCTCAAATAATTCCGGCTTAACCGCCAAAGCCACATCATGCGCTAAAATGTGCTGTACCGCCTCTAAAATGTATTGATGCTGAATTTCTAGCATCGTCACAATGGAATTATGGTTTAAGTTGGTGTTAGGGCCGTAGACTAAAAATAAATTATTAAATTGAGGTATGCTTAAACCTAAATAGGCTTCTGCACCATCTGCCCACACTTGTGATAAAGACTCACCATTGTGTGCAACAATATTGAGCTTGCCATTAAAGTTTTGACTGGCAAATCCAGTTCCATAAATAATGACATCGGCTTCGATGTATTCTCCGGCACTGGTGACAACGCCATGCTCGCTGATTTCTGCAATCGCATCGGTCACCAAAGACACATTGTCACGATTAAGTGTTGGGTAATAATCATCGGTTCTTAAAATTCGTTTACAGCCAAACTCATAATCTGGAGTCAGTTTGGCACGTAGAATTGGATCTTGAATGCTGTTATATAGATGTTGCAGGGCTAAATGCTCGCCCTCTTTTTGCATGTTACTGCCATGCTGGGTGCGATGAAAACCATCTTCACGCATTTGATGAATATGCTGACGGCTGGCAAAAAATGCGGCAGGATTGTGCTCAAATTCATCCAACTCGGCTTGACTAAACACATACTGATCACGCGGCATAATCCAATTGGCACTGCGCTGAAAAATCGTGAGCTGTTTTGCCTGTTTCGCAACCTCAGGAATATATTGTACAGCGCTCGCAGCACTGCCAATACTCACCACTTTTTTATCTGTTAAATTGACTTCATATTGCCATGCAGCAGAGTGGAAACTTTGTCCTTGAAAACGCTCTGCACCCTTAAAGCTTGGGATGAGGGGTGTATTGAGTTGCCCCCAGGCTGGAATAAACACTTTGGCTTTGACCAAACCTAAATTTTGAATCTCTAAATCCCAAAGCTGCTGTTCTTGATTCCACATGGCTTGGGTAATTTCAGCGTTATAGCTGAGATGTGGATGTAAATCAAAGTGACTGGCTAAATCATTTAAATAGCCCAATAACTCTTCTTGACCGGCATACATACGACTGACGCGTAAATGCGGAAAATAGCTAAAGCAATAAATATGCGACTGAGTATCACAAGCAGCACCCGGATAAATGTTATCGCGCCAAACACCACCTAATGCATCTGCTTTTTCAAAAATTTTAAAATTTTCTATCCCATGTTGCTTGAGTACCGCAGCCATGCCTAAGCCACCATAGCCTGATCCTAAAATAGCCACATCTAAAATTTGCTGACTCATGTCCTTATCCTTATTATTTTTTCCTTGATGATGAAAAAAATCATCTAAATTATGTTATCAAAAATCATGCCAACTTATTCTTTTATTCTATATCTTTGATTTATCTAGACTTTAAAAAACCTCGTGTTTTTAATCGATGAATTTATTCCTAAATTGTATTAATTGTCATGATTTTTTTCTTTTATAACACACATGATTCAACCCCTGTCATACAAATATCGTAAAAATACGTAAAAGTACATAGGTGTTTGCATGTAGCAAACTCAGCTGAAATTAACATAAGCCATACCCGACTATATACTTTCCCTTGTTAGGATAAAGCAACTTAATTTAAGTCTATGCACTTAAAATCACAACGACGAGGACTGTTTATGTCAGGGCATCCTGCTGTTGAGTTCACTGCTCAACAATCTGCCTTAGTGGAATTATTAAGCTATTTAAAACAACATCACTATCATTTCACTACCATTACCCCTTTATCTCATCAGCGTATTTTGACACGGCGTAAAGCACAAACTGCCAGCAGCTTAACCGATATCTTTGGCTGGAATTTACCTTTTGATGCGGATTTGCTGCCTTTAGATCTCTTTGCTCTGTTACAGGCGCATCAATATATTGAACGCTACAATGACCAGCAATGGTACAGCTGTATTCGTGTTTCTAGTCTAGATCAACATTTAGTGGTTCATTCCGGTTATCCCACACAAGATATTGATGCGGTTTTTTTTGGTCCGGATACGTATCGCTTTTATTTTCATGTGCAGCAGTATCTACAGCAACAACAGTTACAGCCTCTATCAGCTTTAGAAATAGGCTGTGGTACCGCAGCTGTGGCCATTGCACTCGCCAAACAGTTTAAAAGTAAGCGTCCGCTGAACACACCTTATGAATTCATCCTATAAGCCTTAATTTAGTCCCCACTTAAAAACAAGTGGGGACTAAAATTTATGACTACAAATCACCAGACATCCATCGCATCTCTTGCGAAAAAACGAAGAACATACAGTGCTGAATTTAAACAGCAGATCGTTCAGGCTTGTAAAGCACCGGACGTTTCAATTGCTTCGGTCGCTTTGCAACATGGATTGAATACAAATCTTGTATCCAAATGGATTCGCTTAATTGATGCTAAGCCAGGGAGTGATCGCTCACCACTACCGAATAAACCTGCATTTATTGCCTTATCTTGCTCTGCACCATTAGATCCTACTCCTACTGACATGTTAAAGGTTCAAATTACTTTACCCCACTCAAAAGCAGAAATTGGCTTGAAATGGCAAGTATCAGAAATATCTGCTTTAGCAGAATTACTCAAGGCACTGGCAACATGATCCGCATTGATGAAATCTGGCTTTCTACCCAACCTCTGGATATGCGAGCAGGGATGGATACTGTCATGGCTCAGGTGGTGAGAGCCTTTGGCTACATTAAACCGCATTGTGCTTACCTGTTCTGTAATAAACGTGGCCATCGTATGAAAGTGCTGGTACATGATGGACTGGGCATCTGGCTGTGTGCCAGGCGGCTGGAACAGGGAAAATTCCACTGGGCTCAAGTTCACCAAGGTGAAACCGTGGCCCTCAACCCGGAACAGTTACAGGCATTAATCCAGGGTTTGCCCTGGCAGCGCATTGGACGACAGCAAGTGGTCACAATGCTCTAAACCAAGCTCGGTTATTCTGCTATTCTCCAAACGTTCTATTTCCTCTGCGTCATGACCTCAGGCATACTGCGATCATGAATACGCTGCCTGACTTAAGCCAACTGACCCATGAACAACTGCTGGAATTTACCCAGCAGTTGGCAATGCAGCATCAGTCTCTGGCACAATCAAATCAAGAATTAGAAAAATCAAACCAGCAATTGGATGCCAAAGTTCAGCATCTTTCTATTCTCAATCAAAAATACGAGCATGAACTGGCGCTGTTTAAAAAGCATAAATTCGGCAGTAAAAACGAACATCTCACCGCAAAACAAATCCATCTATGGGACGAAGCGGTCGAAGAAGATATCGCAGCCGTTGATCTGGAATTAGAACGATTAAATGCAGATAAAACCGATGCAGCGACACAGAAAGCCACAGTCAACAAACCTAAACGTCGACTGCTGCCAGATCATCTACACACCATCCGTATTGAGCATGAACCTGCATCAACCCAATGCAGTTGTGGCTGCCAGTTACGTCGTATCGGCGAAGATATCAGTGAAAAACTGCATTTCAGACCGGCACAGTTCTACAAGGAACAGCATGTCCGTGGCAAATGGGTCTGTGATCAGTGTGATACCCTGACTCAGCAAGCGATGCCCGCCTATGTGATTGATAAAGGTATTGCCAGTCCTGAACTGCTCAGCCATGTGCTGGTATCGAAGTATGCCGATCATTTACCGCTGTACCGTCAGCGCCTGATCTATCAGCGGGCTGGCATTGATCTGTCCAGATCCACTTTATCTGACTGGATAGGTCGCTGCGGTGTAGAACTGGAACCTCTGGCCAATGCCTTAAAACAGGTGGTGCTGCAACAGCGGGTGCTGCATGCAGATGAAACACCAGTCACCATCATGCGGATGGGTGATGATGAGAAAAAACCGAAGAAAGGTTATGTCTGGGCCTATGCCACCACACAGTACAATCCGGTTCAAGCCGTGATCTATGACTTTCAGGATAGTCGTTCAGGTCAGCATGCTGAAGCGTTCCTGAAAAACTGGCAGGGTCATCTGGTTTGTGATGATTACAGTGGTTATAAAGCACGCTTTAAATCAGGCCAGGTCGTTGAGGTGGGCTGTATGGCGCATGCGCGTCGTAAATTCCATGAACTGCATGTGACCAAAAAAAGTCAGGTCGCTGAACAGGCATTAGTGCTGATTCAGAAACTGTATGCCATAGAAGCAGAACTCAGAAAAAAGACCGATGGTACAGCAGAACAGCGCCGCGAATACCGACAACAGCATAGTCAACCGGTGATGCAACAACTGTATGAATGGCTCAACCAACATCAACTGACGGTGCCATCGAGTTCTCCCACCGCCAAGGCCATCAATTACACGCTGAAGCGTTGGCCAGCTTTAAGCCGCTATCTGGATGATGGCAATCTACCGATTTGCAATAATTGGGTAGAGAATCAGATGCGACCTTGGGCCTTAGGACGCAAGAACTGGCTGTTTGCTGGCTCGCTGCGCAGTGGCCAACGAGCTGCCAATATCATGACTTTAATCCAGTCAGCAAAGCTCAATGGCTTGGATCCGTATGCCTATTTAAGTGATGTGCTGAAAAGGCTACCGACACACAAAGTGACCCAAATTGAAGAATTACTGCCACACCGGTGGCAACCCGACCAAAATTAAAAAATAGGTATGGGGTTCAGCGGATGCTTAC
>NZ_JCAKMW010000008.1:0-2157 GCF_059515805.1 Acinetobacter sp. CY05
CCGAATCAGGCAGTCTTCAACATGACGGACAATTCTTGAGGCTGTGGGCTCTGAAACCCCGTAACTCGTCGCAACGTGAAATAAGGTTCGGTATTCCCGCCAATAGCTCAAACAGAGCAGAACCTGATCCTCCAGGCTTAACTTGGGTGGTCTGCCTTTGGCAGGGAACATGCTTCTGCAATTGCTCAACCATCAAATAGAAGGTTGACCATGAGATGCCCGTGTATCGCTTGAACTGAGGATCAGAAAGCTTGTTTGAATCGATGTATTTCATCCGCAGATTATGCACGAATGTCAAGAAATATGGAGTGCAAATATTAATCAAAAAGAAGATCATTTTTTGATTTATGAAAGAGATCTATAGTATATTAGAATAAGCTAGGCAAAGAATTTGTAGAATTATTGTAATTAATTCAATAACTAATAATACTTTGATATAGCTAGACCACATCCTTTGGCTACAATATTTTTAAATTTAATTATGTAACATCAATGTTTTAGTTGATTTAAAGTGTAGCCTAAAACTTCAATCTAGCTATACATTTATAATACAAAACTGTATTATTTAATAAGTAAGTGAATTGTAATTGAATTTAACTAATTTTGTAAAAAAATGTTTTTTACAAAAAACAATAATTAGCTAAGCTTATGATTGTATGTATAAAAAATAATAAAGCATAAAGAGTTTAGTTTTTAATATTTTAAAGATTGGATTACAGAATATATAGTATTGATGCTAGTTGGCAAAAAAATAAAATGGAACTCAATATAGTATTTATATTGGTCATTTAAAATAAGTCTAAATTATTCAAAATAAAGAGGTTTACCAATTATGGCTCAGCTCTCTGTTGTAGCAAAGGAGAGTCATCAGACCTTACAGTCCGGTGAGTCCTCCCAAATATCCCTGAGTGAAAACTCAGTCGTCTTAGTTAATGTACCGAGAGAACAAGTTGCTTCAATCGTACGACAAGGGAATTCTGCGGTAATTACATTAAAAGATGGTGAAGTTATCGTTATTGATAATTTCTTTTCTTTTCCAGATAACACAATTGTGTTTACAAGCGATTCGGGCGAACTTTATCGTGTCGAATTTAGCAATCAAGATGGCGTACTCGATAGCCTAAGATATTATTTGGTTGAAGAACAAAATATTCAACCACTACTCTATGGTGATGATTTTGTCGGTGCATACATCTGGCCATGGGCGCTAGGTGCCTTGGCAGTCGGTGGTTTAATTGCTGTAGCAGCTGATGATGATGATAAGAAAGAATCAAATCGTGATTTAGATACAGCTAAAGAATTAGTGAAAGATGCAGAAGACAAACATCAAGCAGCAAAAGATATCATCGCTGATGCGCAAGAAGATGGTCTAATCACACCTGAAGAGCAACAAGCGATTCAAGATGCGATTGATGCAGCGAAAGATGCAGAAGACGCAGCTCAAGATGCGGTCAATAACCTACCTGAGAGTGAAGACAAGTCTGGTTTACAAGATCGTCTAGACGAACTAGACGACCTCGTGGTACCGCCAATTAATGACCAAGATGGCAATGGTAAAGATGATGCAATTGATGAAGCTGAAGCACTTGTAAAAGATGCAGAAGACAAACATCAAGCAGCAGAAGATATCATCGCTGATGCGCAAGAAGACGGTTTAATCACACCTGAAGAGCAACAAGCGATTCAAGATGCAGTTGATGCAGCGAAAGATGCAGAAGACGCAGCTCAAGGTGCGGTCAATAACCTACCTGAGAGTGAAGACAAGTCTGGTCTACAAGATCGTATAGATGAACTAGAAGACCTTGTGGTACCGCCAGTTAATGACCCTGAAGCACTTGTAAAAGATGCAGAAGATAAACATCAAGCAGCAGAAGACATCATTGCTGATGCGCAAGAAGATGGTCTGATCACACCTGAAGAGCAACAAGCGATTCAAAATGCAGTTGATGCAGCAGAAACGGCTAAAGATACAGCACAAGAGGCAGTCGATACGCTACCAGAAGGTGCAGGTAAAGATGGCTTCCAAGATCGTTTAGATACTTTAGAACCACTTGTTGTACCACCGGTTAATGACCAAGATGGCAATGGTAAAGATGATGCAATTGATGAAGCTGAAGCACTTGTAAAAGATGCAGAAGACAAACATCAAGCAGCAGG
>NZ_JCAKMW010000009.1:0-113744 GCF_059515805.1 Acinetobacter sp. CY05
ATAGATAGCTAAACACCCAGATATATACAGAATATTTTAAGCTATCTGCATAGTAAGGTAAGATAGATATTATTTACCAAACCCCCAGAGGTTTGCAGATAATGGGCACGAACAACATCCCACATCTGGCACTATAAGTCGTTTGATCTGGCCTGTCTGCTGCTCAAATAAAATCCCAATCATCCAAGATATGTCTGCACTTTGTGCTAAATTTACTGCTCTAGGCACGAATAGCTCGGCATCCATATCACCATCGCTTTAACCATACTTCAACTAATTTACTTGTTTTTTCAACTTAGATACGCCATGCTTTTTTCTCAAATGCAAAGGAGTTAAATAAGATTAAAAAAATACATAAATACGTTGAACGCATTCTAATAGAGGCACTTCCTATACCCCATTTTTGTTCGAATAAAATATTCCTTAATCACATTCCAGAATTTTTTGAATACTTTGTCTGTATAAATGCAGCATGGCCTGCAGACGTCTCTCATACATACGACCATCATATAAAAGTTCTACACTTAAACTATCTAATATGCCTAAATAAGCATCTGTATACATCTCTAGATCTTCAGAGTTAGGCATAATTTTGCAGAAATCTTCCTGATATAACTGAATGATTTTTGCAATATAAAGCTCATACACAGAGGTGACTTGTTCAATTAAATGGCTAGGTGGAACATATGCCATACGGGTCAAAAATTGATAAGTAATAGCGCTTTCATAACGTGGCTTAACTTCATGAAAATAAGTTTCACCAGGTAATTTTCCATCTGAAAACATATGAAAACATTTGCTGATATGTTCACACTCAATCTCAAGTGAGTCCTGTAAAAGTTCAGAGAATAGAGCATCTTTACTTTTAAAATGTGTATAAATTGATGCTTTTCGAATTCCAACAGTCTCGGCAATTGCACTTAAAGAGGCCCCCTCGTAGCCACTTAATACAAAATGCTCAAAAGCGACATCAATAATACGTTGTTTAGATTGAGAGCGTACTTTATTCACGAGGGGAAAATCCTAAGGAAAAGTTTAATGAGTAAAGGAAAAGTTTAATGAGTAAATGCTTTTACAGACGCACCACGAGCACTCATAAAAACTAAAAATAAAATGAGTGGACCAATTGCACTCAGTAAGACTAACCAATATAGGGTATCAACTTCAACAAGTTGACCTGCAATAGGCGTTGCGACTGAAGAAAGAAGCATCGGGATGGCGCCTAATAAAGCTGCACAGAAGCCTAGAGCTGTTTGCTGTGAATCCATTGCAATGGCCATGAGCGTCGCTTCTAATACCCCAAGTCCAAATAACCCTAATGCAATTCCAGATACAATACCAATTAAACCCATATTCAACATATACATCGTGATACATGTCATGCTGCCTATCATCATGACTAGGGCCCCGATCATTGCTAAACGTGTAATATCCATTTTTTTTACAAAATAAGCAGAGGATGACGCACCTAATATGAGACTAATACTGGTTAAACCAAACACTAAACCAAATTGTTCACTACTTAGACCATATTCGGTTTGATAAACAAAAGACGACCCACCAATATAAGAAAATAAGAAAAAATAAACCGCTGACAAAGCAAGCAAATTAAAACTAAACGTCTTATTTTTAACAATACTCCAATAATTTTGGATAATGGATCTAAAGTCGAGCGTAATACGATCTTTGACTGCTAAGCTTTCTTTCAATGTAAATAAGGTATTAACAAAAACCATTATTCCCAGAAGACCTAAAGCAACCATCACGCCACGCCACCCGTAGTGTGCTCCAATTACGCCACCTATAGCAGGTGCTACAATAGGGCCCAATGCAACAATAGTATTTAATAAGGCATACAATTGTGCAGCTACAGCCCCTTCGGTGATATCTCGAACCATGCTCATAACAACCACAATGGCCATTGATGCACCAATACCTTGAAGGGCGCGTGCAAAAATAAGGCTTTCTAGGTTTAAAGCACAAGCAGCCCAAATAGATGCAACAATATAAGTCACAAGACCGAGTAATAGCGGAATTTTACGTCCAATTGCATCAGATAAGGGGCCAAAAAACAGTTGCCCGACCCCCATAAAAATCAAAAATACGGTTAACGTAATTTGTGTAGAAGCATAAGAGGTGTTGAGATCCTGAGCCATATTCGGCATAGACGCTAAATACATATCAATTGCTGCCGGACCTAATGCAACAATAATAGCGAGGGAAATCGTGAGCTTTAACCCTACAGAATTTTTCATAACTTAAATTTAACTAACTACCGATCGGTAGTTTATATAGGATTAATATCATTTGATCAAGCCCCTTGATTTAAACCATGTTCAATCTTGAGGTAAATTTACTTACTATAAGTCACACACTTTAGAGGCCTCATGGATCTACTTAGGTGTATCATCTGCTCACTTATCTTTTAAGCCATTTAAAGCTTAAATAGCATGTGAGCAATCTCATACTTCATGATGAACCACCCAATTGTTGCCAATTCAATTGTTCTCTTAACTTAACCACTTCGCCAATGATGGTTAAAGTTGGTGCTTGAATCTCATGTAGTGAAACTTGCTGGCTAATTCCTGATAATGTACCTACAACTACTTTCTGTTCTGGTGTCGTTCCTTTAGAAATAAGTGCGACTGGCATATCTGGTCGTTGACCATGTGCAATAAGTTTTTTACAAATCATTTCTAAGCCCACTAAACCCATATACAGCACCAATGTTTGGTTTTCATATACAAGTTCTTGCCATGGCAACTCAGGAGACCCCTCCTTCAGATGACCTGTTAAGAAGCGAACACTTTGTGCATAATCACGATGTGTTAATGGAATTCCAGCATAAGCTGAGCAACCAGAAGCAGCTGTAATTCCAGGAACAACTTGAAATTTAATTCCTGCTTCACATAATTCTTGTATTTCTTCCCCGCCACGACCAAAAATAAATGGATCGCCGCCTTTTAAACGACATACTCTCTTGCCTTGTTGAGCATATTTAACCAACAGGGTATTAATACTTTCTTGAGGGACAACATGATGTGAACGTGCCTTACCGACATAAACCTTTTGGGCATCACGGCGACATAAATTGAGGATAGGGTCTGAGACTAAACGATCATAAACAATGACATCAGCTTGTTGCATTAAACGTAATGCTTTTAAGGTCAATAACTCAGGATCCCCAGGTCCAGCACCCACCAAATAGACCTCACCTTTGGGTATCTGCCATTCATTTAGGGCATTTCTCAGATGTTGTTCTGCAAGATCTAGATGGTCATTTAGTACATTGTCCTTAAAAGAACTCTCATATAAATTTTCCCAAAAAATACGACGCTGCTCAGGTTGGGTGATTTTTTCTTTAACTGTTTTACGCCATTTTCCTGAAAAAGCGGCAAGTTTCCCAAGCGATTGTGGAATGGTGCTTTCTAGCTGAGTACGTAGTTGTCTAGCAAGTATAGGAGAAGTACCATTTGTTGCAATAGAAATCATGAGTGGAGAACGATCAACAATTGCAGGTACCATGAAACGGCAATGTTGGGTCTCGTCTACTGTATTCACCAAAATATTTAATGCTTCACAGCAGTGATAAACATGTTGATTGATATGAGTATCATTGGTCGCTGTAATCACTAATCTATACGTGGTTAAATTTAATCCTTGCTCAATGGCTTCATTAAATGTGGTCGCAATATAGCGTCCGTGGTTGACTTGTAAGAGTTTATTCAATTCAGCATCAATATCAGGTGCGATCACTGTCACGCGGGCACCGGCTTGAATCAGTAACTGTGCTTTGCGATACGCAACTTGCCCACCGCCAACAATGAGACATGTTTGTTGCTGTAGTTTTAAAGAAATCGGGAAAAAGTCCATTGTTCTCTCGTGTTAAATATTATGAATTTTGCCTTGGTCAATTTTTATAATGTCCGCTTGAAGGTACTGTAGCTCTTCAATATGGTGTGTTACATAAATCATGGGCAAACCTGTTTCATCTTTGACATTTTTTAAGAAAGCTAAAATTTGCTGCCTTAGACGCTGGTCTAAACCGGTGAGGGGTTCATCTAAGAGCAACAATTGAGGAGACGATAATAAGGCACGCCCAATAGATACACGCTGTGCTTCACCACCTGAGAGCTGATGTGCTTTTCGCTTAAGTAATGCTGGTAATTCTAAAAGTTGTACAACTTGATCCCATTCTATGGTGTTGTGTTTTTTCCCAGACCACCTTTGCGCATATTTAAGATTTTGCATGACATTAAGATGTGGAAACAGTAATGCTTGCTGAAAAATCAGCGCAATATTTCTCTGATACGTAGGCAAGGAAAGCGATTGTTTAGAATCAAAAATTATTTGTTGATTAAGTTGGATAGAGCCGTGTAATGGATTGCATAAGCCAACAATATTTTTCAAAAATGTACTTTTTCCACAGCCCGACGGCCCCACAATGCCCAGCACTTGATGCTGCATTTCAAGCTGTACACTTAATAGAAAATCCTGCTGTTGATATTGAAAGTGACAATTAAGCATTTTGTCCTCCCAATCGCTTTTGGTATTTTTGCAAAATGAAGTAGTTGGCAATTAATGCACTAAAAGCCAATAGCAACGATAAAGCCACCAAGCGCATAGCCAAAGCATCACCATTAGGCTGTTGTAATAATGCATAAATCGCAATCGGAATGGTTTGCGTCTCACTCGGAATATTTCCAACAAAAGTAATCGTTGCACCAAACTCGCCCAGACTACGACTAAACCCTAAAATACTCCCCATCAAAATACCGGGTAGTGCTAAAGGTAAACTGATGCTTAAAAAAACTTTTCTTGGACTTGAGCCTAAAGATGCTGCAATCTGTTCAAGCTGCTGATTTAACATTTGAAAAGACAAGCGAATAGGTTGAACGATCAGCGGAAAAGAGACCAGCATGGCTGCAAGTACAGCACCTTTCCAATTAAAAACCAATGAAATGCCCCATTGACTTAAATATTGCCCCACGAGCCCTTGTTGCCCAAACGTGACCAGTAATAGGTAACCTAAAACCACAGGGGGTAACACCATGGGCATCTGTAATAAGGCTTCAATGATAAATTTAGCTTTAAACTCATAACGCGCCAGCAACCAAGCCAAGGCAACGGCAAAAGGTAAACATAATAAGGTCGAAATACTTGCCACCTTTGCAGAGAGGTAAATTGCACTCAGCTCTTCAGGGCTTAACATATCGAGAAGTCTCCCCCTTTATTTGAAATCCATATTTTTTGAAAATTTGCTTGGCTTGGACATCATGCACAATAAAGTTTCTAAAATTCAGTGCTGCCTTATTTTTTTGCCCTTGTAGAGTCAATGCTAAGGGATATTCAATCGGGCGATGTGAGTGAGCGGGAAAACTGCCAATAATGTTCACTTTTTTACTCAGTAAAGCATCCGTTTTATAGACAATACCTCGCTCGCATTCGCCTCTTTCTACAAATGCTAATGCAGAGCGAACATGATCTGTGCCTACAATTCGCCCCTGTAAACTATTAAGCCAATTGAAATGCGTTAAACTTTGCTTTGCATATTTGCCAACAGGAACGGACGCCATGTGCCCTGTACACAAATAACCTTTAAAAGATTGAGAAAATTTAAAATCTTTGTGTGCTTTGAGATCTGCCTGAAGATGCTGAGGAGCGATGACAACCAGTTGATTATTTAGAACCGAAAGAACTTGATTGGCATGAATTTTCTGTTTATGCACCAGATAGTTCATCCAGTCTAGATCTGCTGAGAAAAAAAGATCACTCGAAGCACCTGCTTCAATTTGTCTCGCTAAAGCAGAGGAGGCAGCAATCACAGGTACAATGCGATGTTCGGGTTTTTGGACCTGATAGAGTCGCACAATCTCATCTAAAGCATTGGTTAAACTTGCTGCGGCATAGATTTTAATGGTGTCAGCAGACACCGTATTTGCACTCCCACCCATCAACAAGATGAAACTTATCTTTTTGATCCACATATCAGCATCCATCTTAAGGTTGTATCAATATGCCGTGTAAAATCTGCCCCGCTTCTATCGTTTGATCTGCTGGAATACGCACCAAACAATTTGCTTGCATTAAGTTTGAAAGCATATGAGATTGCTGCTTAGATAAATTCGACAGCTTTAATACTCCATGTTCAAAATATGCGGACATTCTTAAAAAGCGATCACGAGCATCCTTTTTCAGGGCTGTAGTCGATACAGCACTAAACCAAGGCAAAGGTTGCGGTCGTCCTTGCAAACTGTATAAGAGTGTAGACACATAGATATACATACCTACGTACACTGCAGCAGGATTACCAGGTAAGCCAAGCAGCAGACATTGACTATGGTCTTGACGTGTGTACTTTGCAAACAGCATCGGCTTTCCAGGTTTTTGTTTCACCTTCCAAAATATCTGTTCAAAGCCAAGCGCTAACGCAACTGGGCGGACAAAATCATAATCACCCACTGAGACGCCACCTGTGGTGATCACTAAATCATATTGATCTTTTAAACGATCAAACAATTCAAAAACTGCCTGCTCCCCATCAGAGACATACATGATGTCTGCGTGGAGATGCTGTTGCTGAAACCAGGTCTGAATTAAAGGGCCATTGGCATCAAATATCTTGCCTGACTCAAAGTCCTCAACGGTTTGAGCAACTTCATCACCTGTAATGACCACAGCAATCTTGGGCTGGGTATAAACAGACACCGTGTCTACCCCTGCCATACTCAGTGCAGCAATAGCACCCACATTCAAATGTTGCCCGGTGTGTGCCAAACGCTCACCCTTTGCCAACTCTTCCCCCATGTCTCGAATATCAGCATGCAGCTTTAGCGTTTGAGTCAATTGAATCCGGTGAGGCGTATGCTGCAACTGCACAATTTCTTGGCGTGCCACAGTGGTCGTATTTTCAGGAATTGCTGCGCCGGTAAAAATGCGAATGGCCTGTCTGGGCAAGAGTGAGATGGATGACACTTCACCTGCACGGCATTCACCAACCACTTCAAAATCTGTATTTTCTGCTATCAATTGATCTGCTTCAGCACAGATTGCATAACCATCTACAGCACTCTGTGCAAATAGTGGCAGATGAATGTGTGAATATAGGTCCTGTGCTAAATAACGATTTAAAGCAGCTTTTAAAGGAATACGTTCTGTTTTTAATCGCGGGCTCTGTTGTTGAATGTAGGATAAAGCCTGATCCACTGAGATTAAGCCGGGTTCAGCCCCACACATCGCATGCTTGAGCACTTGGTTCATTGATAGCCTCCTGCATGCGGAATATTCTTCTGTACATCAAACAAATGTACCAGTGCAGGTAAAATAGCCGTCAATGATTCTTTTGCCCCTTGTCGACTACCAGGTAGTGTAATGACCAAACTGGTTTCAATATAACCTGCAACACCACGACTTAAGGCCGCGTAAGGCGTGCGGCGTTGTCCAAAACTACGAGAGGCCTCCATCAGGCCGGGAATTTCACGCTCTAAGAGCGGCTGCAGTGTTTCTACAGTTAAATCTTTGGGGCCTAAGCCCGTGCCACCGACAGTCAAGATCAAAGGATATTGATTTTTAAACTGATGGATTAAAGCCAATAACTGTTCAGGATCATCTGCAATGACTTGATAGTGATTATTGCTAAAATTCGCTTCCTCTAAGATCTCTAAAACATTTTGCCCTGCGGTATCAGGCTTCTTGCCGGCTGCAACCGTATCAGATAATACCAACACAACAGCAGGCAAACTGTCTTTTAAGCTACGTGTAAAATGAGATTTTCCACCTTTCTTTTTCTGTAGTTTGCATTGATCTAAGCACAGATCTTCAGGCTCACAGTGTGGCTTTAACATATCGTATAAGGTTAAGCCCGCTAGGCTGACTGCCGTCAGGGCTTCCATTTCTACGCCTGTCGGCCCAATGGTTTCTACCGTTGCAATGATTTCTACATGTCGCTCATGCAGTTCATATTCAACATCTGCTCGATAAATGGGTAATGGATGGCACAGCGGAATTAATTCATCTGTACGTTTCGCTGCTAAAATACCGGCAATACGTGCTGTCTTTAACGCATCACCTTTCTCTGTATTTCCTGTTCTCAGCAATTCGATACAATGTGCTGGTGCATGTAAAATTCCTGTTGCAATGGCAGTACGATAACTTTCTGCTTTCATGCCCACATTTTTCATTGTATTGGTCCTAAATACGCTAAAAATTCTTTTTAATGCTTTGGGTTATTATTTAATGCTGACATGCATGAGCATGCTGATGCACGTCTATTGCTTTTGCCCGATTTGACATAGAATCTTGGTCTTTACGAATACAACAGCCCTCAACAAATTGGCTACTTCCATCTGCATAAAATTCCTCTTTCCATACAGGAACCTCATGCTTGACTCTCTCGACAGCCGCCTCACAAGCTTGAAAAGCTTCTCGCCGATGGGCAGCGTATGCCATGGCAATAATGGCAACCCCTCCAATATCTAGCGCACCAATACGGTGGACCACACGGACATACGCAACACCATATTGCTGTTGGATCTCTTGTTCGATTTGGCGAATCATTTTCTCAGCAACGGGTTGATACGCTGTATATTTCAAAGCTTTAACCGCTCTACCTTGATGATGATTACGTACTGTTCCTACAAAAATGCCTATACCACCACATTCAGGAAAATGTTTAATATGATCAAAGATCTGCTGATCTAAATTGTGCTCTTGAATGCGAGAGAAATCTTTTAACATGTTTAACCTCCCGCAACAGGTGATAAAAGTACAAGCGTCGTATCTTGCTGTAATCGTGTATTTCTAGGGATGATGTCTTCACCTACTGCACAAGCACAGTACGGCAGTAAATGCTCAGCTGCGGGATATTGTTTTAGAACGTCGATTAAGACCTCTGAAACCAAACAGTTTTCTGGATGCTCTATTGAAAATGCATCAGGTAAATATCGACTGATTGCACCAAAGGATTCAATGTTTATCGTCAGTGTCATTTTTAACCTCCAATTTGGTACATACTAATTTTTCGATTTGAGCTGATAGGCTGCGCTTGTATGGCGTGGTAGCCCCGTTCTTTATGCCAAATATAGTGTCCTAGTTGTGCATCTAATCTGTGTTGTGCCTTTTTTGGATGCGTTACTAATTGTTGAATATCGCTTTTTATATTGAGGCCATTTTTTGCGAAAAGACAGTTAAAGAATTCGCCTTGTGCATTGAGTCTCAGCCGATCACATTGCTTACAAAATGAATGACTAATGGTAGAAATAATACCTATTGGATGTTGTTGAATAAAATACTGTCTCGCAGGATTTGAACCTTGTTTTATATCCTCATTGACTACGAAAAATTGAGACAATATGGCTAAAATTTCTTGTTCTGAAACCACATCCGCATGCGACCATTGTCCATCCCCATCAAGCGGCATGTATTCTATAAATCGTAGCTGTACATCATGTTGGATAGACCACTGCACTAAGGGAATGATTTGGTTTTCATTGAGGTTTTTGATTAAAACGGTATTAATTTTAATTTTAAGACCAGCCTCTTTGGCCGCGTGAATACCTTGTAATACCGGCTCAAGCTGGCGCTGTGTCAACTGAAAAAATTGATCCTGATCTAAGCTATCTAAACTGATATTGATATCGTCTAAACCCGCTTGTTTTAGACCTTTGACATATTGTTTTAAGTAATGGCCATTGGTCGTCATAGAAACTTTTTTCAGGCCTTTTTTCTTTAAACTTTGTAATTGTGCAATAAAATGGACAACACCTTGGCGCATCAGGGGTTCGCCCCCAGTAATGCGGATATGTTCAATGCCACGCTGCACCATAAAGTCACAAAACTGGTAAAGCTCTTCAAAACTTAACAACTGATGCTTCGCCATCCATTTGGGATGTTCAGGCATACAGTAGACACATTTAAAATTACAGCGATCAGTCACTGATATGCGCAGTTTTCGCTTTTCTCGACCAAATTGATCTTTAAATATATTCAACTGTTGTAATACATTTAAGCTTGTCATGTGACTTAATCCCTTGCATCTTTTGAATGCAATTCAAAAAAAATGCCCTATTTAACTTCAGATCAAACTGCAATAATTGTTCCACTTTTACGCATTTTTTAAGATTAGCTGAGAATCTAGTAATTTTTTAATTTGTCGATGCTGTTGCAGTTCATCCAAACTGTTGATGCTGTGAAAAATGAGCATATTGTTTTCAAATACAAGCTCACTATGGGCTAAATCTTGAAAGCAAGTTTTTAGACTGCGCTGATTTAATGCAAGATGTTGCTCTAAAATAGGGACAGCGGTGCGGCGCATGAGACAAAATGGATAGAGGGCTTGTCCATTGATGTTAACAACCGCCACATCACTTAAAAGATTTTGCGTTAATGTCTGATGTAATTTTTCTAATACATCTTCAGGAATAAAAGTGACATCACAAGGTACAAATAAAACGAAGTCACTCTGTAGCTTTGACCACGCAGTTTTCATTCCCATGAGTGGGCCTTGAAAGCCCGTATGATCATCTTGGAAACATTGAACCGTCGGCATCAATTGCGTATAAAGCGCATGATCACGATGACTATTGATCCACACCTGATTCACCTGTGATTGTAAGGTGTTATAAATTTTAATGAGTTGAATCTCCTCATCAAATGTTTGTAATAACTTGTTTAAACCGTTCATTCTGCGCGCTTGTCCACCTGCCAAAATGACCAGATCCGTTGCAGGTAAGTTGAGGATCTTATGAGGATTCATATTCAGTCTCCATTTGACATGCTTTGATCAAGCCACGAATTTCAGGTAAACATGACCCACAATTTCCGCCCGCTTTTAAGTATGCTGTCACTTGTTTTTCGTGATCAATATTGTGTTCCCGAATTGTTCGCATGATTTTTTGTTTACCCACTTTAAAACAGCTGCATACCAATGGCCCATCGTTATTGTTGATCGACATCGCTTGACCTGCCAACAAGGCTTTACGGTGCATGGCACTTAGACGCTCTCGTTTAAATAGACGAGCTACCCAGTCTCGATCAGGTAATAAAGCTTGAGGTGCGATATATAAGCTTGCAATCAGCTGACCATCTTTCAACACCACTGTATGACTCATCTGTGCACTGAGGTCAGATAAATTAAGCCATTCAAAGCTTTCTTCTTGAAAAGGTAATAATTGTTTTAAATGCTCAGTGGTTTCTGCCAAGCTTTCACGTCCTGCGATTTCATAGCGCACGGCTTTGGCCATTTTAATTTTTGTCCACCATGTTAAGGCTTCAATAGCGCCGTTAACGCTATTTAAAAACTCATCTCGGACATAGCATACCCCCTGCCAACGGGTGTAAAACGGTTGTACCATCACAGGGGTATGTTTAAATTCTGGTTCACCTGAAATGGCATCTACCACAGGGTTGACCACTTTACCAATACGAGCGTCCGATGCCGTTTGCGCTGTCCAATGAATCGGCGCAAAGATTTGCCCACGCCGCACCTTATCACTCACATTCACCCGTAATACACATCTGCCCCATTTTGATGAAACTTGTATTAATTCAAGGTCTTTTACACCATACTTGAGCGCATCTTGAGGATGGATTTCGCAATATGGTTCAGCTTTATGGTGACTTAAATTGGCAGATAGACCTGTACGGCTCATGGTATGCCATTGGTCACGAATACGGCCGGTGTTTAAAATTAAAGGATAATCCATGCTGACTTGATGGACAGGGTCAATGGCCTGTGTAGCAATAAATTTGGCTTTACCATCTACATGACTAAATTGACCTTGCGTGAATAATCGCTCTACATGTTGTTTTGAATTACTTTTGAGTACAGGCCATTGAATGGGTGCTAAATCTTGATAAGCCTGTTCAGATAAATTCGCCAATCCTTCTAAATTAAAATAGCGAAAAGTAGCTGTATTTTGCCGAGCCTCTACACTTTGATTGTGATAAGCAGAAAGCCGCGCATGTTCTAAAAAGATTTCATGGCTATTTTGAAAGTCAAAACCGCTAAAGCCCATTTTTTTAGCGACTTGTGCAATCGCCCACCAATCAGATTTCGCCTGTTCAGGTGGATGCAAAAATGCACGTTGGCGTGAAATCCGCCGTTCAGAATTTGTCACTGTGCCGTCTTTTTCTCCCCAACCAAGTGCGGGTAATAAGATATCAGCATACGCAGTGGTATCAGTGTGTTGGCAAATATCAGATACCACCACCAACTCACATTTTTCTAAGGCACGTTTGACTTGATCGGCATTGGGCAAACTGACCACAGGATTAGTGGCCATAATCCACACCGCTTTAATCTTGCCTGCTTCAATCGCCTCAAATAAATCCACCGCTTTTAAGCCTGCTTTATTGGCAATCGTAGGACTCTGCCAAAATTCCTGTACTAGATGCTGATGGATAGGGTGATCTAAATCCATATGTGATGCCAACATATTGGCCAGGCCACCCACTTCACGCCCACCCATGGCATTGGGTTGTCCGGTTATAGAAAAAGGGGCTGAACCAGGTTTACCAATTTTCCCAGTGAGTAAATGACAATTAATAATACTGTTGGCTTTATCTACCCCACGTGATGATTGATTCACCCCCATCGAGAATAAAGTCATGACTTTCTCAGTCTTGGCAAATTTTTCAAAAAACAGCTCTAATTTATCTACAGAAATTCCTGTTTTAACAGCAACAGCTTCAAGCGATCTTTCTGCCAAACTTGCCTCTAAAGCGCTGTTTAAGCCTTGGGTATGTGCAGAGATAAAGTCTTGATCAACTTTTCCATGTTGGTGAAGATATTGTAAAAGTCCATTAAAGAGGCTGACGTCTTGACCGGGTAAAATGGGTAGATGGAGATCGGCTGCTTCACAGGTTGCAGTAAAGCGAGGATCAATCACCACCACAAATAGATCCCTGTGTTCTTTGGCCTGCATAATGCGCTGATAGAGTACGGGATGACACCATGCGGTATTTGAACCGACCAATACCACCAGATCAGTGTGTTCAAAATCTTCATAACTGGCGGGGACTAAATCTTCACCAAACGCACGCTTATGGGCAGCAACCGCAGAGGACATACAAAGACGAGAGTTGGTATCAATATTTGCAGTCCCGAGATAGCCTTTAACAAATTTATTCACCACATAATAGTCTTCGGTTAATAACTGACCTGATACATAAAATGCCACGCTGTCCGCACCATGATCCTGAATACATTGTGCGAACTTTTCTGCAATGGTGGTGGTCGCTTGATCCCAAGACACAATTTGGCGTGCATTATCCCGTCCAATTTGCGGCTGTAACAGCCGAGTTTCCAAGCCTAGAGTATCGGCTAAATTACTGCCTTTGACACATAATTTGCCTTGGTTGGCCGGGTGTTTAGCATCACCAATGACACTCACCTGTTGTCCTAAATTTGTATGTTGCACGGTGGCTGTCACGCCACAACCCACGCCACAGTATGGACATGTGGTATCCGTTATCTTTACGCTATGTTCTTCAGAGCAATGCAGTTGCATTACAGGAATACTATTCATTGCGACTGTGCCCCTTTTTATTGAATATATTGAATGGATCTTAAAAAATTTAATCTCTGTATTCTGTAATCCTCCCTAACCCTCCTTTAAAAAAGGAGGGAATCTCACTGTCTCTGTGATCTTGGAAGTGCTACTTTTTCTCTTACTATAAAATTGGAAAGCAATATTTTAGGAACAGCGTTATTAACTGGCTTGCTTTAAGGCAAAATCCTTACCAAAGAGCAATTTGCTACGAATTGCTGAGATTGGTGTTTTATCTGTAATGAGTTCGGCATACCATGCGCCGTCTTCAGTATCACCAAACAATACCGTACCAATCACTTTATCGTTCTGAATAATGATCCGCTTATAGATTTGACGTTTTTCATCATTCAAAATGATGTCTTCATAATCATCTTCAGGTTCAAAGTTACCGGCTGAGAAGACATCACAACCACTGACTTTAAGCTGCGTCGGTACAGTCGGTGCCTTAAAGGTCAGACTACCGTGCTCGGCTAAATGTGAGGCGCAGATAAAGGCTTGTCCCCAGAGTGGCTCGACCAACCCAAAGGTTTGCCCACGATGTTCGATACATTCACCTACAGCATAAATACTCGGGTCATAGGTCTGCATGGTGTCATTCACCAATACACCGCGGTTGCAACGCAACCCTGCACTTTGGGCGAGTGCCATATTGGGGCGAATCCCGACGGCAAAGACCACAAGATCGGCATCCAATACTGTGCCATCCGTTAAGCGAACATGCGTAACATGCCCATCTAAACCCATTAAGGCTTCAGTATTGGCTTGCGTGATAATGTGAATACCTTTTTGCTCTATGGCGGTTTTGAGCATCTGGCTGGCTTTGGCATCCAACTGACGATCCATAATTCGATCAGTTAAATGTAAAACCGTGACCGTCATTCCTTGTTGTTTTAAACCATAAGCTGCTTCTAAACCCAGTAAACCGCCGCCAATCACCACAGCATTATTTTTAGTTTTACAGTAATCCAGCATGTTATTGACGTCATTAATATCTCGAAAACTCACGACACCTTTTAAATCTGCTCCTTTGACCGGGGGTATAAATGGCTTAGAACCTGTGGCCAAAATCAATCTATCGTAATCAATCAGCTCACCTTTTTGCGTATAGATCTGCTTACGTGGACGATCAATCCTAATCGCAGGATCACCTGCAATAAAACGAATCTCTTTGTCCTGATACCATGCATGTGGATGAAGCATAATATCTGCAATGGTTTTTTCACCTGATAACACTGGGGATAACATGATGCGATTGTAATTACCCCAAGGTTCTTCACCAATGACGGTAATTTCATAACGATCGGGTGCCATATCCAGTAAATCTTCCAAACAGCGCATGCCTGCTAAGCCATTACCGACCAACACCAATTTCATTTTTTCCTGAGAAACGCCTGTATTTGTGATATAGGTTTTTTGTGGGGTTGGACTGATTAAAATACGCCTCTCCACAATTTTGCTTGGGAAAACCAACAGCTTTTGGTCTTTATCTTCTAAACAACGTCCTGTGGCCAAACTAAAGTGTTGTTTATAAATTGGTGAGGCCACCACACGTTCACCTTGCAAATCACCAACGATGCCACGTGACATGACAAAGGCTTGGCTAAATGGGTCTTGATTACTTAAGGCATAGACCCGCTTTTCATTGCCTACACGGAAGATGGCAATCTGTTGATTTTCAATCAGTGCGCAGACACCGGTATTTGGCGTAATGTCATCTAAAGCGCAAACATCGACCCAGTTCAGTTCATTCATATCTTGTAAAATCGTCATATTATTTCTCCTTTTGTTGTTGTTTTAGGCTTCAACCACAGGGATACGGCTGATGTCGCGTTCTGCTTTGGTTTTTGGACGAATCTGTCCACGCACTTCAGCAAATTGAACATGTGGATCATGCTGTGCTTCAGCTTTAGCATTAACGAAAGTGACAAAACGTTTACGAACTTCAGGATCTTCGACTGCGGTACGCCATTCATCTTGATAGGTACCAATCACATGGCTCATACGACGCTCTAACTCTTCTGCGATGCCTAAAGAATCATGCACAATCACGTCTTTAAGATAATCTAGACCACCTTCTAAGTTGTCACGCCAGACCGATGTACGTTGTAGACGATCTGCAGTTTGAATGTAGAACATAAAGAAACGATCGATATATTTAATCAAGGTTTGGGTATCAAGATCAGCAGCCAGTAATTCAGCATGACGTGGTTTCATACCACCATTACCGCAGACATATAGATTCCAACCTTTTTCGGTGGCAATCACACCGACATCTTTACTTTGAGCTTCGGCACATTCACGGGTACAACCTGAAACAGCCATTTTGGTTTTATGCGGAGAACGTAAACCCTTATAACGATTTTCTAAGAAGATGGCTAAGCCCACGGAATCATCAACACCATAACGGCACCAAGTACTGCCCACACATGATTTTACTGTGCGCAGTGATTTACCATAGGCATGGCCTGATTCAAAACCTGCTTCAATCAATTTGGTCCAAATCTCAGGCAGTTGATGCACTTGTGCACCAAACATATCGACACGTTGCCCACCTGTGAGCTTGGTATATAGTCCATATTCTTTGGCAATTTGACCAATCGCAATTAAGCCATCAGGCGTGACTTCACCGCCTGCCATACGTGGCACGACAGAATAAGTCCCATCTTTTTGGATGTTACCAAGGTAATAGTCATTACTATCTTGCAGACCAGCATGACTAGGTTTGAGAACAAAATCGTTCCAGCATGAGGCCAAGATATTCGCCACTGTTGGCTTACAAATATCACAGCCTAAACCATGACCATGTTGGGTAATCAAATCGTCAAACGTTTTGATTTCCCCCACACGCACCAAGTGATATAACTCTTGGCGAGAATAGGCAAAATGCTCACACAGGTGATTATTGACCGTCACCCCTTGGCGTTGTAATTCAGATTTTAAAACTTGCGTAACGAGTGGCGTACAACCTCCACATGCAGTGGCAGCTTGAGTACACTTCTTTATTGCACCAAGTGAGGTTGAACCCTCTGCAATGGCAGAACAGATATCGGATTTAGAGACGTTATTACATGAACAAATGGTGGCACTGTCAGGCAATAAATCTACCCCTGTACCGCCTGATTTACCTGTGGCTTGTTCAAAGCCCGGCATAATTAAACTTTCAGGTTGCTCAGGTAATGCTAAGCCATTGAGCATCATTTGCAGTAAATCATTATATTCTTT
This sequence comes from Acinetobacter sp. CY05, assembly GCF_059515805.1. NCBI lineage: Bacteria > Pseudomonadati > Pseudomonadota > Gammaproteobacteria > Moraxellales > Moraxellaceae > Acinetobacter > Acinetobacter sp. CY05. Next base: position 16,773 of record NZ_JCAKMW010000009.1, read on the forward strand.
GGCACAACCCACCAACACCGCACCCAATAATGTGGTCTTATCCGAATTGACCACAATCTTTTTATAGACTTGTGCCACTTCATCGGCATAGAAGTAACTTAACGCATTTGGTGTCATGGCATGTGCATCACCGACTGATGCCACATCTACGCCCATCAATTTGAGTTTAGTGCTCATGTCTGCACCTTTAAATTGAGTACACACTTGATCCATCACATGCTTGGCAGCAATACGTGCCATGTCATAACCGGGTGCAACTAAACCAAAAATTTTGTTATTCCAAAGTGCACACTCACCAATAGCGTAGACATCTACATCAGAGGTTTGGCAGTAATCATTAATGACGATCCCGCCACGTTCACCTAGGGCAAGACCACTTTGGCGTGCGAGTTCATCCCGTGGTCGAATACCTGCACTAAATAAAATAATATCTGTTTCTAATTCAGAGCCATCCGCAAACTTCATCACATGCTGGGCGGATGTGCCTGGTTCAATGGAAGACGTTGCCTTTTGGGTATGTACTTTTACACCTAAATCTTCAATTTTGGTTTTTAGAACTTTTCCACCTAGATCATCAATTTGTACAGCCATCAAACGTGGGGCAAATTCCACCACATGGGTGTTTAAATTTAAATCACGTAGGGCTTTGGCTGCCTCTAAACCCAGTAAGCCACCACCGATAACTACACCAGTTTTTGCGTTTAAGCTGGCTTTTTTAAGAGCATCTAGATCGTCAATGGTGCGATAGACAAAACAGTTTTCACGATCATTGCCCGCAATCGGCGGAACAAAAGCATAAGAACCCGTCGCAAGCACCAACTTGTCGTAGCTGATGATCTCCCCTTGGCTTGTCGTTACAGTTTTGTTGACACGATCAACATGGGTTGCTTTGGTATTTAAACGTAGATCAATGCCATAGGCATCTGCAAAATCTGCGCGACATAAGGTTAAATCTTTGACCGATTTTCCACTGAAGTATTCAGTCAAATGCACACGGTCATATGCTAAACGTGGCTCTTCTGCTAAAACTGTGATTTCAATATTATCGTTCGCAGTTTCAAGTACAGATTCGATAAATTTATGGCCAACCATACCATGGCCAATCATGATTAATTTCATTGTCTTATTCTCTTCAATATGATGATTAGGCTTTGGCTTCAATGTCTGTACGGGCATGTGCAGCATCAGAGAGCAAACGTTGTTGCATCGCTTGTTCGTATAAACGTTGCTCTTTTTCTTTATGTTCTAAGGAGAAACGAATGAGTAAAACAAATGCCGCTGCAATGACAACCAGCACACCTAAAATCATGAACGTGGTTTGAATATCCAGCATACCTTTGAGCAGAAAACCTGCTGCGACTGCGCCAACATTACCGCCTGCCCCAATAATTCCTGCCACACCACCTAGAGAATCACGATCGATGAAAGGCACTAAAGCATAGGTTGCGCCACATGCCATATGGGTGAATAAGGCAAAAATTGTCATGACTAAAATAGCCAGCATCACACTATCTACTTTTGCAAAAGCAATTAAGAAAATGCCTTCTAGCAAAATCAGGCCAAACAATACTTTAGTTCGACCATCTAGCCCTTTTGAAATCGCAACTTTGTCTGAAAAAATACCGCCAAGTGCACGCGCAAATAATGCAAGTAAGCCAAAGATACCTGCTGCCAATCCGGCTTCTTTTAAACCAAATTGAAAATGTTCAACGTAATACATCGCAATGATGTTATGCATGAAAATTTCGATGCCAAAGCAAGCTGCGTAAGCACCAAATAAAATCCATACACGGTAGTTACGTGCCGCCGCCATTAAAATTGCGGTGCCACCTTTTTTATCACTGCCAACACTGACACCATTTTCACGGAGCGCTTTAAAGTTACCTTGTGGGCAGTCTTGGGTAAGTTTCCAATACATGATTCCTACAATCACCATCATCAGGCCAGGGACCAATAATGCCAAACGCCATCCCATGGCTTGCTCAACGCCAAACATGACTAGGGCACCGAGTAACAAAGGCATTAATGCTTGGGTTGCACCCCCACCTGCATTGCCCCAACCTGCTGTTGTGGCATTTGCGGTCCCCACAACATTCGAGGCAAACATAATACTGGTATGATATTGAGTGATCACGAAACTGGCACCAATGGCACCAATCAGTAGACGGAAAAAGAGAAAGCTTTCGTAGCTATTTGATGCAGCAACACCAAATACAGGAATACTGCCTAAAAGAAGAAGTGCGGTATAAGTTTTACGAGGGCCGTATTTATCACACAATGGCCCGACAATTAAGCGCACCAAAATTGTAATCGCTACAGCAGCAATATTAATATTGGCAATTTGATCTTTGGTCAGATTAAACTCACCTGCAATAACAGGCATGAGTGGTGCACAGGCAAACCATGCAAAAAAACACACAAAGAATGCTAACCAACTCATGTGGAATGCACGCATTGCAGCAGTTTTAAAATTAAAAAGGCTTATTTTTGTTGCTTTATTCACATTCAAATTTGTAGACATAGCCACACTCCTAGAACTGAACGGTTATAGTCTTCTGCATACAGCATGGCTATAGGCAGAATCGATCAGAACGGACGTCGTTGGCCGTCTTAAAAATATTGGTCGTCTTCTTTGACTAGAATAATGAATGCAAGCTATATGCCACATTTAAAAAATATCAAAATCATTGCATATCCTCTTCTTTTCTATAGGCCGTTATTTTTATTTTTCTTAAAGATGCTCATTGAATATGGACGCCGTGAATGATTACTGTGCGCCTCACAACGATTTTGCATTTTTGTAGTGCAAAAAGGTGGTTTAAACGACTTTCTTTTTCATCAGTTTGTGGCATTAAACTTGCTAGTCATTGCTTTAATTTTTAATTTTCGAATCTTGCTTTGACGAACTTTAATATGTCTAACATTAAAATAGCACTGATAGATGACCACCTAGAACGTGCGCAATATATTGAAAAGTCTTTGACCGAACATGGCTTTGAAGTCGTCGCATGTATCAGTGTTAAAACCATTAATTTACTTCGTTTAGAAAAATTAAATGCTGATGTGATTTTGTTAGATATGGATCATCCACAGCGAGATATTATTGAAAGTTGTGTGAGTCAATTTGATTTACCAACGGTGCTATTTACCAAAAATAGCCATAGAGACACCATTAAGAATGCCATCGATGCTGGCGTGACCGCTTATATTGTAGATGGTATTGACCCTTCAAAATTAAATAGTATTTTGGATATTTCCATTCAACAATTTAAAAAACATAAAAAACTATTGTGTGATTTAGAAGAAACTAAAAACAAGCTTGCAGACCGCAAAGATATAGAACGAGCCAAAGTATTGTTAATGAATATTCACCATCTTTGTGAAAATGATGCCTTTCAACTACTCCGAAAAAATGCGATGAGCCACCGTATGAGTATGGGTGAGATGTCAAGACGCCTACTTGATGCTCAAGAACTTTTACAATCATCAGCAAAGGAATAAAACATGAGCATGCTTGAGAAAACAGATATCCAATTGGGTTATATTCCTCTTTTAGATTGCATCGCATTACTCTGGGCATCACATCAGGGGTATTTTGCAGAGCAAGGTCTTCATGTCACTTTGGTTAAAGAACCCTCTTGGGCAAGTTTAAGAGATCGCCTAGCATTTGGCCTATTGGATGCTGCTCACTGCTTATCTGCCATGCTCCCAGCGGCTGCAACTGGTGAAGACCATCTGGGTATTCCTTTACAGACATCACTGGCTTTAAGTCACAATCGTGCTTTCATCAGTTTAAGTCAAAAGCTGTGTCATCACTTGAACCTGAGTATTCATGATACTCCGTTACAATCCTCACAGAAATTAATGCATGCCATTCAACAGGGTCAAGATATTCATCTTGCTCATATATTTAAACAATCGATCCATCATTATATTTTAAGAGAATGGCTCGCTTTGTCCGATGAAAATATTGCAGCCCAGTATCGCTTTTCAAGCTTGCCGCCACCCTATATGGTTGAAGCAATTTCATCACATTTGATTGATGGTTTTTGTGTAGGTGAACCTTGGAATACCCAAGCAGAAATTGAAGGCTTTAGTCGAATTATTTTAAGTAGTAAAGACATTATTCCAACCATCCCAGATAAGGTTGTTGCATTTACAGCAGATTGGGCACTACAGCATCCACATACATTGCAAGCTTTAACCAAAGCGATTGAAAAGGCACAGCAAGATTTAAAAAATCCTGCTTTTTTTGATGAAATTTGGGAGTTATTAAAAGTTTATGAAATCATCCGTTTCCAATGCTCTGCAGATATTCATGTTCAGGCATTCCATAGAATTATGAAAATCATACAAGATTTTAGCAACCCTCAAAAACCACAAACTACCGACTTTGAATGGATCATACAGAAAATGAAGAGATGGGATCACCTTCATGTCATTGATTCTGAATTAGCCAATATTGCCAAAAACTGTATCTATCGAGTTTAGATTTGGGACTGTTTAAACCTTTATGAATCATCAATTAAGTATAGAAGAACTCAGATATTATTCTCGCCAGATTCGTTTAAAGCAGATAGGTATATCTGGACAACTTAAATTAAAACAAGCGAGTGTTTTAGTGATAGGCGTAGGTGGCTTAGGTTGTCCAGCGCTTATGTACTTAGCATCAGCTGGTGTCGGCCATATTGGCTTATTGGATAATGATATTATTAGTCTAAGTAATTTACATCGACAAAGTTTATTCCAATATGCTGATCTAGGCAGACTAAAAGTGGATTGCGCAGCTGAAAAACTACAATCATCGAACCCCTTTATCCAAATAGAGAAATACCCGATTTATTTTAATGCTGATTGTGCTCATATCCTCAAACAATATGACGTTATTGTGGATGCAACTGACAACTTTAGTTCTAAATATTTACTCAATGATCTATGTCAGCAACTTCATAAGCCATTAATTTATGCATCAATTGATCAGTTTGCTGGCCAACTTGCAGTGTTTAAAAATAAAGAATTCCATAAGAGTGCAAACTTAAGACATATCTTTCCTACTCAACCCCCTGATCATTTGGTTATGTCATGCAATACAGCAGGTGTATTAGGCGTACTACCCGGGATACTGGGTACATATCAAGCAGCCGAGGCGCTAAAGTTAATCTTAAATATAAATGAGCCTGAAAATAAACTGTATTTATTTGATGTGTTAGGAAATAAACTAAGATCAATAAATATAGATATTCACTCAGAAATTCAACGCCAACACCCAATACTTCAACAATCTGGTGTTTGCCAAAATATAAATATTGCAAACCAAATTACAGCGTGTACGCTTAAAACATGGCTTATAGAAGCACGAACATTTTATTTGATCGATATTCGTGAACAAGATGAATATGATGAACTTGCATTTACAGCAGCTACATTTATCCATGATATTGATTCCGACGCTTTGATACATACGGACATACACCCAATCGTACTTTATTGCACCACAGGTAAACGCTCGATCAACCAATTGGAATACTTTCGTTCAATTTTCCCTAATCACCCAATTTACATGCTTAAAGATGGTCTGTTTGGCTATCTAGACGAGGGATATTCTTTTGGTATTGGTGGTAGCAGTGTAGTAGCACACTATACTACTTTAAATCATTGAAAAAAGTTTCTTTGACATCCTCCCCGACCTAAAGGACGGAGAAGATATCAATGACCCTTTGCTCACATTGAACAGATTAATACTGTACTTGCCCTGGAATCCAATTGGTACCTGCAAGTGGTACACGCGCCATAGCCGCCGCCTCGACATTCAATGCAACTAAATCCTCAGGGTCGAGATTATGCAAATGGGATTTACCACATGCCCGCGCCATGGTCTGTGCTTCAAGTACTAAGACACGTAAATAATTTGCTAAGTGACGACCACCTTCAATTGGATCTAAGCGTTTGGATAATTCTGGATCTTGGGTAGTAATTCCTGCTGGATCACGACCATTTTGCCAATCATCGTAGTAACCTGCTCCGGAACCAATCTCTTTTAGCTCTTTATCCAAACGCGGATGGTTATCACCAAGTGCGATTAAAGCAGCTGTACCAATTGCTACAGCATCTGCACCCAGTGCCATTGCCTTGGCCACATCCGCTCCCGTACGTATACCACCTGAAACAATCAATTGAACCTTACGATGCATGCCCATTTCTTGTAGTGCCTGAACTGCTTGTGGAATGGCAGGCAAAATTGGAATACCCACATGCTCAATAAATACTTCTTGAGTAGCCGCTGTACCACCTTGCATACCATCTAACACAATCACATCAGCGCCTGCCTTCACTGCTAATTTAACGTCATAGTATGGACGGCTCGCACCAATTTTTACATAAATCGGTTTTTCCCAATCTGTAATTTCACGGATCTCCGCGATTTTAATTGCTAGATCATCTGGACCTGTCCAGTCAGGGTGACGGCATGCACTACGTTGATCAACACCCACTGGTAAAGTACGCATACCTGCCACACGTTCAGTGACCTTCATACCTAATAGCATACCACCGCCACCAGGTTTTGCACCTTGACCCAAGACGATTTCAATTGCATCGGCTTTACGCAAATCATCCGGATTCATACCATAACGTGATGGTAAGTATTGATACACTAATGTTTCTGAATGCCCCCGTTCTTCAGGAGTCATACCTCCATCACCCGTTGTCGTCGAGGTACCCACCATTGATGCGCCACGGCCTAGAGATTCCTTGGCATTGGCAGATAAAGCCCCAAAGCTCATACCTGCAATTGTTACAGGAATTTTTAGATGAATTGGTTTTTTTGCAAAACGTGTTCCAAGTACCACATCGGTACCGCATTTTTCACGATACCCCTCAAGTGGGTAACGAGACATACTCGCACCCAATAATAATAAGTCATCAAAATGTGGCACCTTACGTTTGGTACCACCACCACGAATGTCATAAATACCAGTTGCTGCTGCGCGTTGAATTTCCTGAATTGCGAGACGGTCAAAAGTCGCTGATTCACGTAACACTGGTTCAAAGTCTTGGATAGTTTGAGTCATAATATTATTCTCCGTATTACGTTATTTTTAGTATGCTGATGCGTTATCGACTTTAAAATTGTAGAGCTGACGTGCTGATCCATAACGTTTGAACGTAGTTGGATCTTCATCAAAACCAGCTTTGGTGAGAAGTTCGGCTAACTCATCTAGGTGTTCTTGACGCATTTCTTTTTCAATACAGTCGGAACCTAATGATTTCACGGCGCCTTTTACGTAAATTCTTGTTTCATAAAGTGAGTCACCAAGTGCATCACCAGCATCACCACACACGACTAAACGACCCGCTTGCCCCATGAAACAGCTCATATGACCGATGCTTCCACCTACGACAATGTCCACCCCTTTCATTGAAATACCACAACGTGCGCCAGCATCCCCTTCGATCACCAACAGACCACCATGTGCTGTTGCACCTGCCGCTTGTGAAGCATTGCCCTTGACGTGTACATAACCAGACATCATGTTCTCAGCCACACCAACGCCTACATTGCCATTTACAATCACTTCAGCTTCTTGGTTCATTCCTGCACAGTAGTAACCCGCATGCCCATCAATAGTGACTTTTATGGGTGCCTTAATTCCAACAGCAATATTATGCTGACCAGCCGGATGCTTTACCTTCCATTCTTTAATTTCTGCAACAACTGCTGGATCATGTAAAGCTTGGTTTAAATCACGAATCGTATCGACATTTAAGTCATATTGACTTTTAATTTCTACTGCATTTAATTTTTCTGCTACTGCACTATTCATAATCTTAATTCTCCTAGTAATCTTTTTATTTAAGCCGCTTCTTTTGTACGTTCCCACACATACAAAGTTGCTGGTTCTGGCTCCCAAACTCGGGCTTTATCAATATTTGGTAAAGATGCAAGGGCTTGATACTCAGATGCCATTGCCACGTAGTCATCAGTTTCTGCGAGGACGGCTGGTTTGCAGGCAATTGGATCACGAATCACAGCAAAACCGTTTTTAGTGCCGATCGCAAACGTAAAGAAACCGTCTAAATCATCAAGTGCATTATCTAAGGCCTGTGCCAGGCTATCACCTTCTTGTAAACGCCAAGTAAGATACCCCGCCGCGACTTCTGTATCATTGTCTGTCTCAAAATGAATGCCTTGGCGTTTTAATTCTTGACGTAAACGTGCATGGTTAGACAATGAACCATTATGTACTAAGCACAAATCAGCACCCGTTGAGAATGGATGACTGCCTTCCATCGTCACTGCACTTTCAGTTGCCATACGGGTATGACCAATAATATGACTGCCTTTCATATTCACTAGGCCAAAACGTTCAGAAATCTCTACAGGCAACCCCATACCTTTTAAAATTTCAATGCTTTGACCAGCACTCATAATTTTCAGTTCAGGTGCAACCTCAGCAATGATCGTACGTATGGTATTTTCGTCTGTTTTGGCCTTGACGACCGCTGCTGTTGCATTTTGGAACCAATCTATTTCTGTGTTGATTTTTTCTTTTAGTAAGGCCGCGAACGTGCTCCAATCGAAGTCTTCGCTGACTGCTTGTAAAGTCAGTTTAACCCAGTCTTCCTGGACTTCATCGCCATAGATTGCAAAACCTGCACTGTCTGGACCACGACCTGTCATGGATTCCAACATCGGTTCAAATAATTTACCCAGTTGTGATTCAAGGGCAGGATTTTTTAAGTAAAGTCCAACGATTCCACACATAGTTTTTCTCCAGTCATTTTATAATTTACAGTTGTTTTTAGTTGTTAAAAGAATTCGGTATAACGCTGAATTTCCCAGTCCGATACATGACGGCAATACTCCACCCATTCCATGCTCTTTTGATGAATAAACTCATCAATAATTTCAGCACCTAACTTGTCTCTAAATAATGGATCAGCTTCAAGTGCCTGCACGGCCTCTTTTAAAGATTGAGGTAAAGTGTCAATCCCCCGTGCTGCAATCTCTTCTAAACTGAGGTTATATAGATTTTCATTGCATGCTTCAGGTGGCATTAATTCATTTTCAATACCATCTAGGCCTGCCGCAATAATGGCCGCTGAGACTAAGTAAGGGTTACAACCTGCATCTGGTAAACGCAGTTCAATACGGCCGTATGGAATTCGAACCATGGCAGAGCGGTTATTTGCACCATAAGCAATGAATGCAGGTGCCCAAGTTGCACCTGACAATGAACGTCCCACGACCAAACGTTTATACGAATTTACCGTTGGTGCACAAAATGCACACAGCGCAGGTCCATGTTTTAATAAACCTGCAATAAAGTGATAGGCCATTTTAGATAAGCCCATACCACTTGGATCATTCGCATCATGGAATAGATTTTCTGACTCACTGCTACCAATAGATAAATGGAAATGCATACCATTACCTGCACGCTTCGGATCTGGTTTTGGCATAAATGAACAGATCATACCCAAATCATTGGCAATTTCACCCGCAGCCATACGAAAGAAAGTAAACATATCCGCAGATTTCATCGCATCGGCGTAGGTATAATTAATTTCGAACTGCCCGTTGGCATCTTCATGATCGATTTGGTAGATATCGAAACCCACTGGAATGAGGGCTTCCGTCAATTTCTCCAGAAACTCACGTGAACGTGACAATCCTTTATAGTCATAACATGGCTTGTCTAGATTATCTGAATCATCAACCATTTTAAGCTTGCCATCTTCCGCACGGCGGAACAAACTAAACTCTGGTTCAAGTCCAGTATTCAATGTCCATCCTCGAGCTGATAAACGCTCAACCTGACGACGTAAGATATAACGTGAATCATAAGGATGGGGTTGCCCGTTGACATAACCCTCGCACACCACTCGCCCATAACCAGGCTGCCATGGCACAGGAATCAAATCAGATAGATCTCCTTTGACCATAAAGTCAGGACCATGTGGTTGCATGCCCATACCTGATATTGCAAAACCAGCAAATCCAACACCATTTCCCTCTATTGCTTTTAGACCAGAGATAGGTACTGATTTAGTTTTGGCTGCGCCGTGAATATCAACAAACTGCGCCAATACATATTTTAATTTGTGTTGATCAATGACCTGTTGTACCTCTGGACGGTACATAGGCTTTTTAATGATATTCTCTTGATCAAACAGCTCGTTTACGGCCTTTTGCAGCATAATTGACATACTCCTAATATGACAAAAACGATTTTTTGGCTCGAAAAATGCAATCATTCTTCTAAGAATGTATTATTCATTTTAAGAAATTTTCTTTCCCAATGGGAATAGCAAATCTCTTGCCAACTTTGCCGCTTTTAAAGTTTTTTTTACTTTATCCATAGAAAACCTTATTATTCCTGCAGGGAATAATAGTTTCCAAACCTTTAATGTTTTATAACACACGTCAACTGCTTCACATTTCCAATCGAATGCAGTTTAAATTAGAGTCAAAATGGTGCGAGTTGATCCAAAATGAGACAGAACAAAAATAGTATGAAACTGGAACAATACATTGGTATTCATATCAAACGTTATCGTCAGGAACAGGGGTTAAAACTTGCCGAGGTTGCGCAAATTGCAGATATCAGTCAAGGAATGCTGAGTAAAATTGAGAATGCTCAGGTGTCAACAAGTCTTGAAACCTTAAGTCGTTTATGCGAAGTATTGGGCATTCCACTTTCGACTTTATTCAGCCAATATGACCAACAACAAAGCCAAGCAATGCTTGTCAAAAAAGGCGAAGGTATGGAGGTCGTACGTCGTGGCACAGATAAGGGCCATACTTATCATCTACTCACTCACTCACGTGGTCCTCATAAAAATTTTGAAGCTTATTTGGTCAGCATGGATGATGCGAGTGAAGAATTTCCAACTTTTGCTCATCCAGGTACTGAGATGTTGTATATGATCGAAGGTGAAATTGCTTATCGCCATGGAGACGAAGTATTCCATTTAAAACCTGGTGATTGTTTAACCTTAGAAGGTGAGATTCCTCATGGTCCTGAGCAACTTATCCAAGTACCAATTCGTTTAATTTCGATGGTGAATTACGCAAATCATCACGACGAATAGATAGTCACATATTCAAGGATGGCTAAGGCCATCTTTTTAATACTTGGACGATCCAATCATTTTGAGTACGAATAACTTGATAGAATGTTAAGACTGTACATTGTTTAGCATGACTGAATATTTATCTTCTCACTTATGCTCTTGATCTATGGATGGCGTGCCCCGATCGCTTGATTCTCTGACTAGATAGTAAATTCTTACCTTTCATTTAGTAAAACCAGAACAAAAACTTTTCTAATTTATATTTTATCTATATTTATCAAAAATTTAATTCTAAAAAATATCATAAAATTCGTATTTATTTTTTAGAGGAATTAAATCTTCATCAGCATGTGGCATAGGTATTGCTTGAATTTAAAGAAATTAATATTCCCAATAGGAATATTAATCTCGATTATTTCATCTATTCATCCATAGGTTTTTATATGTCATTCATTTAAATAATTTAGGGGAACCACTTAATGCTATTAGATCATATAAAAAAGTTACTGCTCGCAAGCTGCTTGCTCTTTCCAACACTTGTCTTTGCACAAACTTCCATTGATGCCCCAGCGACTGTTTGGGTCATGGTTTCCATTGTCATTGTGCTCCTGATGTTCATTCCAGGACTTGCACTATTCTATGGAGGAATGGTTCGTTCAAAAAACGTTTTATCTATTTTTAGTCAATTTTTTGCCATTGCCAGTGTGGTCGGTATTTTATGGGTGATTGTAGTTTATAGCCTTGCTACAGATACTACAGGGATGCAAGAAGGTGTCTATAACCTGAGTAGCTTTGTTGGCGGTCTCAACACAGCTTTTCTTGCAGGCATTACACCAGAGAGTATGGTCGGTGGTATTCCAGAATATATTCTAATTGTATTTTTAATGACCTTTGCCATGATTACACCCGCAATTGCTATGGGCGGCTTTGCTGAGAGGATGCATTTTGGCGCGATGATACTCTTCTCTGCTCTTTGGACTGTGCTTGTCTATGGACCGATGGCACATATGGTTTGGGGGGGTGATGGTGCCTTGTTTCATAACTGGGGCGTGCTCGACTTCGCTGGTGGAACAGCTGTACATATTGGTGCTGGTGTTGCTGCTTTTGTAGGTGCTATGGTACTGGGTAAACGTAAAGGTTGGCCTACTGCTCCTAATCCACCACACAATGTGGTCTTTGTTTTAATTGGCGCAGCATTACTTTGGGTTGGATGGTTTGGTTTTAATGTAGGTTCTGCTCTCGCTATTGATAGCTCTACAGCCCTTATTCTAATGACAACAATGCTCGCTACATTAGGTGGAATTTTTGGTTGGATGGTAACTGAAAAATTCGTCTCCGGTCATGTCACAGCATTCGGTCTAGCATCAGGTGCGATTGGTGGCTTAGTAGGTATTACTCCTGCTGCTGCCTTTGTTGGTCCATTTGGGGCCATTGCAATTGGCTTTCTTGCTAGTATGGCAGTGTTCTTTTCAATCACCTTGATCAAACGCAAATTAGGTGTTGATGATGCGCTCGACGTATTCTCTGTGCATGGGGTGGGTGGCATTGTAGGCTGTATTTTAACAGGTGTGTTTTGTGTACCCGCACTTGGAGGTAATGTCGAAGGCATATCTATTATTCCTCAAGTATTCGCACAGCTGGCTAGTATCCTCTTTACCTTCTTATATGTCGGTTTATTGTCTTGGATTCTCTTCAAATTTATAAGTCTAATCATGCCTCTGCGTGTAGATGAGGAACAAGAACAAAATGGCCTAGACAAAACTGACCATAATGAAAGTGCATATAATAATTAGTCTTTTCAATACTACAAATAAGGGCTATCAAGCCCTTTTTCTGATTACAACTAAAAAGCTTATACGAACCCAAACAAAAATAGTTTCCGAGAGGTTCTATTGAACAGGCCGAACTCTTGTTCAATAACCACTGTGTTTTAAAAAATCCAATAATTTGCTTGGAATTTAAGAAAGTAATTATCGATTAGAAAAAATGATTCACTATTATCAAGCATACGACTAGAGCCTTAAATTATGCACGGCAACTCAAATGATTGCTCTAGTCCTCTGATTTTTCAAGTGGATTTCTCATCCACAAGCTAGGATTATCTAGACCTTTAAAGTTGTGATTTAGTTTCTAATCCTGCAAAAAGAGTATATTTAATTTCCAAAAATTCTTCTAACCCATATTTAGAGCCTTCTCGTCCTAATCCTGAATATTTACCCCCCGAATGGAGCCACTTCATTTGACATAACTCTACGGTTGATACCAACCATCCCGTATTCAAGCAATTGACTTAACCGCCAAGATCGTCCCAAGTTTGCTGTGTAACAATACGCAGCGAGACCATAGTCCGCATTATTTGCTACCTGTATAGATTAGTGTTTTTTCTATTGTAGTTCATATTAAGTTTTTAGCTATGCCACACAAACTATTCAACCAGCCATCCTACATTCGAGTTTAAAACTTTATTGTGTACGATTGATGATTTTTTCAGAAAAATGAAGCCGTCTATTGGCAATATCTAAAACAAGAAAATCCGAAGGAGCGATCTGGTGTTCTATCTATTTGAAGCAACAAGATAACTTGCTCAGCAGTCGCCATCGTTCCATTTCAGGTTATTTCGCTGGGATTTATGTATCTTTGTCCGCTTATCAAATCTGTCATCACAATAAGCCTAAGTTTACAACGATGTAAAATTAGGCTTATCCATGATTCGGGTTAGTTAAGTTATTTTTTATATCGAAATAATAGAATAATAAAGTCCCAAAATAAACAAAATTAAATCAATTAAATTTAAGTTAAAATAAAAAAACATTTGATTTATATAATTTATTTACTAACTTTACTTTTATATAAATTATTATTAAGTGATAAATGAGCAGCAAGAAGTTTCCTAGTCAGGTAAATGATATTCATGCACCGTAGGGCTTGACTCGCCCTTAAAATAGCGAGAATGTGACACTAAATTTTTCAAACCTTTATGTAAAAAAGCGGGTGTAAGTCATATTTATTTAGATTCTGATATGATCTCTAATAACCAAAGATCTTACACTCAACCACGCAAGTACCCATCGCACGGCGTTCAATGACGCTTGTTGAGACATAATTCTAAAATAATCATATTTATTATGTTTCATCACTATCGGAAAAAAATGATATTTTTTAAGGATTAAAAGCATAGCTTCGTCCTCTACTGTAAAATGCATCAATACTTTTGTGACATTACTTTCATACAACCACTTTTTTATTAACCAATTATAAGTCTCTGATTGGTTTTGTTCTAAATGATCAAATCGCTCTAAAATCTCTTGTGCAGAATTAAAATCTACAGCATTTAGTAATTCAGGCAAACGTGCTAACTTTCCTGGTACCGATAATGGATGTCTGCCTATATTTGAACCACGTTTACCCGATGGAATATTTGCTATAGTAACTAAAGCTCTCTTCCAGGCTTCAATATCTGATCGTGGCTGCCCCTGTCCAGAAATGAGATAGCGTTCAATACCTTCAAACTGTTGAAATAATGGGTGTTTGGTCGGTTTTTCAGTTGAATTCTGTCTTTTTTGAGCATAGATGATCCATTTCTGATTTTGGCTTTTTTTGAGTACATGTTTTTCGATGGTATTTCGTAACTCATATTGCGGTTTATCATGCTGTTGGTTAATTTGTTGGAAATGCCTGAATAAAGTACTCCTACTCATGGTTCGCTTGAAAAATGCAGTATGTAAATGAGGTTGCTGCTGTTGCATGCTATAGGCATAAGTAGCCAGAAATAAAATATGAACATAATGCTTTAATGTTGTAGATTCATGTAAATGTCCAAGCACTCGACTAATCGCCTTAATCCCTTGCCCAACCTGTCCTTCATTGCCTACTAGCGTATTCAATTGCTCGTTCGATGGCATCCAAGTTTGTAGCCATGGCAGTTCTATCGTGAGCGCTTTAAAATCCACCACCGTTTGTAAACACTTCAAAGTATATGCACTTGCAAAGGTGTGTCTTAAATGATGTAAGCTGAGATCAACATCTCCCGTGACTTCCTTTAAAATTTGAGATATTTGATTAAAAAAATGCCTCTGCTCACTATTCACATCAGACATTAATATCGAATCTTTTTGATTATTAACAATATGATCTAATCCCTTTTGAATTGTCTGACTTAATAAATTCATCGGAACAACACGTTCTGATCCAAGTGTTTTTAACTGGTGCTCTCCATAGGGACGAATTCGGAGCATATCCTCATCAATATCTAAGGGCCGTAAATGAAGTGTCTCAGAACGGCGTACACCCATTGCTGCAGATAAACGAAAATGACGCTGAATTTCTTGACGTAAAGCAGCATCATTCACCCCAGATTCTACAGATTGTAATATTTGAATAATCTGCTGCACTTCATTTCTTGAAAAAACTTTAGCACTGACTTGATGCGCTGTACGCTTGTGTAACGTTATACGTTCATCATTTAACTGAATTAAGAATTCTCTAAAGCGATTCCAGGCAGCGAGATGCTTGCGGTGTGGAAAATACTCTTGTGTCAACTCCATCCATTTTTGAAATACATCTTCATCAATATAACAATCTGCTGTTAAATCTTCTGAAAATCCCAATATACCTGCACTGACGATGGCCAAATGTAGATGAATCATATTTCGATTCTGTAGGCTTAAATTTTCTGCATCACAGCGTAAAATCAGCCATTGCACAAAGCATGTCAATAAATAGACTGAGTGGTGATTTGTGTGATTATTTGCAAGCTGCTTAAGCCAAATGCTTGATCTAGACTCATGTTTGAGTTTCTCGATCATCGCGAGAAGATCAGACAAATGTAGTTGCTCATCCCCTATTTCTATTTCAATCTCTGGCTCTTTACTATCTAAATCTGAGGTTAATTTTTGATATTCGGATAAGCGTAATAATTCATTGATTGAAAGATCTTCAGTCAGGACTTGGCCTGATATATAACCTGCAATCAACGGCGTGCTATTTAACATCACATTTTGCTGTAAAGCTTTCAACCATTGCGCTAACGATAGCGTTGACTTAAGCCCAATATATTTTAAATATATAGTAAAACACTTTTGCCACGCTATTCGTTGTTGATTTTTTGGCTGTGCTAAAATCTCTTTTAATCGAAGTTGTATATACTGTCGATCCACTAAAATTAAGGTCGATACATAAGGACTTAACAGAACTGTACGGCGTATCTTCGTTGTAGATCTATCATTACTTACTTTTAGCTCAACGAGCCGACTATTCCCTATAGCCACTATAGGCTGATCAGAAGCAATAAACTGCAACATCGCTTGCAAATGGCTCACTCGACAGAGTTGTGCATACATGGAAAGTACAACCAGCAAACGTCCTATTTCGACATCACAATTTTTATGTGCAGGTAAATGATCTAAATCGTTCTGAATAAGATCAAGTAGTTGTTGTTCAATATAACACCATGTGCCAAAACTATTTTCAGATGTCAGCCATGTACGCGTTGCTTCTTGAGGGAGCTGAACGAATAATGGGATTTTCGTTTTATCGCGAATATAGGCACAATAGGTTTTGACCGCTTGTGGTAAATCAATCTTTGTATTTTTAGCTAGATCGCAAGCTAATAGGTGTCCAAGCTCTAAAGCGACTTGTGGCTCAGGATTTTTCTCAAAAACCAACTCACAGTAGGCACGATACGTTGAGTTCTCTAGCCATTCTTTTACATCATTTTCTGAATATTGTATGAGTGGCTTTGTCTCTGCTTGAGTTGCTGTACTCTCTTTGCCTAAAACGAATGTTGGAATATTCTGGATTTTTAAAAAATCAAAACCATCAAGACATTCGAAACCTAACCGTTCTTGCAGGTTTTCTTGCACATCAATCCACTGTTGTTTAAATTTCGATACAGGAAATACGGACAACATGTCCCATGGATGACGACCGCGTACCCAGTGCCCAAGTCCAGCATCCTTAAACCGTCCAGGGAGCTGATTATGATCAGAGCGAACCAACTTACGTGCCCAATTTTTCACTAAACCATCAATCTGATAAGGATCACAAAGTTGCACAGCATAAGATGATAAATCAACACGTGCTTCAACTTGCTCCCCTAGCATTCCCATCAAACCACGTAAAACTTGAATCTGTTTGATCAAGTCTGCCGTCAATGGTACATAACGATCAGTTGATTCATCTTGATGATGTTTATCTTGAATCAATGCCCAACCTTGCTGACTAATCAGCCGAGCAAAAGGCTGCTTAATGCCTCGTCCTGCAGTGGCAAGATTCATCCATAGGGCTGTATACAATGTTAAGTGATCAAAGAGTACTTGCCAATTTTTCTGTTGCGCAGCCTCAAGTATTTTATTTTTTATTTGTGTAATTTCATTTTGTAGTTCAATAATTTTTATTCCAATCGGACTACCCACGCGTTCACTAGAAGCGTGTCTATATTCAGGAATATAAATGTTTATTGTTCTTAAACATTTAGCCCATAATTGCTCAAGTTGCCTCTGCTCAAAAGAGGCATAATGAATTAAATTATCATAATTACGACCTGACGCATTGGTCACTGCCTTAACGACAGCTAAATCACCCTTGCTATGCTCATATAACAACCGTGGAAGAATATCTCGAATGCTCTTGAGGCTGATTTCTAGCGATTTAGGTGCACTGTTAATCAGTGTTTTAACTTCGCGTTCAACTGCCTGTTGTCGGGTTCTAATTCCAAGATTTTTGACTTGATTTATTAAATCATTGAGTTCACTTGGTAAAACCAAATGTAATGTCTTAGTCCATGGCACATGAAATTTAGAATCTTCTGGCTTTGTTTTAAGTGTCGGTGTCCCTGCTAAAACACTGAGTACATATGCAGATAAAGTGTGATCATACTGAATAGCAATATTCTGATCTGTATTTTGACTAAAACACGGCGCTGTTAATTCAGTAATCGAACGTCCAGTAAGTAAACTTAATATTAACGCTAATTTTGCACGTAAAATTAAGCTGCTATCAGTATTAGAGGGCTGACATAGCTGAAATACTTTTTGAATCGACTTTAATGACAAGCGCCATTTGGTCCACACTAAACCCACATTTGCAGCTTCAATATGTTGATAACTAGACTTAGCAGCATAAAACCCTCGAATTAAATCGGATTGTTCGGCCAGAAAAAATGTAAACAATGGCTCTAATGGGGTTTCATCTTCTTCAATCTGATCATACGGAAATACTTCAGAGATCAGACCTCGATGAATTTCATCCACATCCTCCAAAGCTTGAATGGCAATGCTGATTGAGCCGTAGCGTTGTAAGATAAGTTTTTTATGCTTTAATCCTATGCGGTGTAAAAACTCTCGACGTTTTTTCTTATTTTTTAATAGATTGTTTTCCCAAATTTGCGATAAAAAAAGCTTTAAGGCATAAAAAATCTCATTTAATCGTTTATCTTCAGAAACAATAGACATCAACGGAATCAGTTGTTTTGGTGAGTTGTGGATCAGTAATTCTTTGACTTGTTCTAAAATGTCTTCATGACTTGGATCACCCAATAGTCTAATCGCTAAAAAGGCGTTGTACACACGAAATCCCTTTTGAGCTTTCAGCTTGATACTTCCATCACCATTTAAATAATTGCTATAGTGCTCTAGAGTATGTACTCTTTTTTGAAAGTAAAAGATTTGCTCTAAAAACCAAGTGATTACCTTATCAAAACTCTCATGATTTTTCCTGAGCCCTGCTTGAATCAAGAGCAAGTCACAAATTCCACTTTCTCCGGTAAATGGGCGCAACGGTGTGAGTTTATGCTTGTTTTTATCCGTTGTTTCTGAGAAAAAATGTGAATATTGCTCGTCACTCTGTAATCTACTAATGATTTTTAATGTATTAAGCTCATCATTAAATGTTGATAGTTCATCATCCTCAATTAATTTGAAAATTCTCTGACAAATGACAACAATACCAGCTAAGTTATAATGTGCACGTAATAAAAATAATGCTTGGATCAGTTGTTGTTCTTCGATATTTTCATTCTGATTAATCCATTCTAGAAGTTGCTTGAAATAAATATTCATGAACTACTCCTAATTTGATAGATCCTTGCTATCTTCAAGTCTGTTAAAGCCAAAGCAATTTCTGCCGTTGGTGCTGCGCGAACAATTTGCTGCTGATATTCTTGATAAAGTTCCTCTAATTCAGGTAGAAGTACAAAAAAATCAGCTAAATGAAAATATGGTTGCAAAGAAGAGCACAACGCTTTTACTTTAATTTTTTCCAATGGTAAACGCTTTTGCGCGATATAACCTGCTAGAACATTTTCAATTAAGAAACGATCACTCACCACAGGTGGTGCCCACTCTATCAATTTTTGAATAAAAGGAATCGGTAGTTTGTTTAAGAAGTGCTGTGTATTTAAAAATAAAGGCATTTCTTCTAGATTTAAATGCTTGAGTCGAAGTTCGCCTGCAACAACTATCTTATGCTGAATTCTATCCACTTTACCCCAGTGTCTTTTTTTTATACTGTTTTTTAGAGTTCTTACATGACATAAATCCATAGCGACAGCAAGCAATAACTTACGATATGCCGCGAGCAGTAGTAATGCTTGATTTTTAATCTTGTCTGAAAACCTGCTCGTTTGCTCATGCAGTAACATCATTTTCAAAGCTAAAACTGGACATGGTTTTTTAACCCTACCTTCAGATACTGTTAATGCATCAATGAGCAATAGTGTAGTCATTTTTTCTGCTTAGTTAATTTATTTTTGGTATGGACATAGTAGAATACCAAAGTCCTAAAATAAACAAGATTAAATAAATTAATCTAAATATTAATATTAAAGTATTTGATTTATATTGATTATTTACTAACTTTGTTTTCACACCAATTCAAGAAAGTAACAAAAGAAGAATTGGGATTGAGCATGTATTTGGTAGTTTAAAAACTTTCAAAATCCTTGCTGAGCGTTATCGAAACCAAGGTGAAAACTGGCTTTAAGATTCAATTTAATTACTGGAATCTATAATTTGGAGCTAAGTAAAAAATGATGTATGAAAGAATTCTGATATATATTTAAAACATAAGATAAAATTACATTTAAAAAGCTAAAAGGAAACAGACTCTAATGAGACTGCCTCCCGAAGATCGCTTTCAATAAAATATTGGCTTAACTCAACTACAGTTACTTCACCCTGTTGAACAGTAAGGCTTAAATCAAGTGCGGATAGTTTAGAATAATGATGCATAGAGAACGCTAGCTTATTTTTTAGCACAGCATAGCGTCTTTTTAATCTTACAATATAGTCTTTTTACATTTTTTAAAATGCGGAGCGATCGTAGTTAATTGCTTCTAAATCATAAACTTGATAAATACAATCAAATAAGGCCTTGATATCTTCACTTTCATCCATGCAACGCGTGGCCATAAATATAGGGCTCACTGCATTTTCATCTAAAATAGGAATATAATGTAGATGGGTCAACTGTAGGGTCTTAGCACTCTCTGGCACAATACAGATTCCTTCACCTGCTGCCACTAAGCCTAATGCCAACTGAATTTCGCGTACCTCACGAAACTTTTTTGGCTCTAAACTGTACTCAGAAAATAGATTCATAATTTGGCTAGAGAAGTTTGGTTTAGGCTGAGCAGGATATAAGAAAATTGCTTCATCCACTAAATCTGCCAAATATACACCTTGCTTTTGCTGCGCCAGAAAATGACTGGCATGCACCGCCAACATTAAACGCTCTTTACGTAATAATACCCGACGAATGGCTGGGTCAGACACACGTAAACGACCGAAACCCACATCAATTCGACCTTCTTTTAAAGCAGGAATTTGATGTGTGGTAGTCATTTCAATCAACTCTATTTTAAGCTGTGGGTATTGCTGACGATATAAATAAACAATACGTGATAACAAGCCATAAAGTAATGACCCTACAAATCCAATCCGCACTGTACGTTCGACCATGCCCACACGTTTGGTCATGGACTTAATTTCTTCAGCATTGGCTAATAATTTAACCGCATGTTGATAAAAAAATTGGCCGGCTTCCGTGAGCTGCAATGGACGGCTACCTCGCTCAAATAATATGACTCCAAACTCATTTTCTAAATTTTGAATTTGACGACTTAATGGGGGCTGGGCAATAAAAAGTTTCTCTGCCGCCTTGGTAAAACTTTGCTCTTCAGCAACCGTCACAAAGTATTTAAGATGGCGTAATTCCATAGCCTTATCCATTTGAATTTAAAAAAGAAGCCTGACAAGGCTAAGCTAAATTCTATAAAAGACACATTAGCAAATGGTCGCAATCTATGCGTTTAAAATACAAATAAAAAAAAGGCTCCCCGAGGGGAACCTTCAAGGTGAGCACAAAAACTAATGCTCAAGGGGTTCTTTTAAAGTTGGCTTAATTTACCATTTCACTTCTACGCGGCGGTTCTCTTCTAAACATTTCAATAATGCTGGACTCTTTGCAGCGCCTTCACAACGTTTGAATTGTTCAGTTGAACCTAAACCGCCCAGCTTAATTTTCGCACCATCAACGCCGTATTCTTGTAACAATTGAGTCACAGTAATCGCGCGTTTTTCAGATAAGCGTTTGTTATAGGCTGCATTACCAAAACGATCTGCATAACCTGCAACATACACCACAGCAGGTTGATCAGCTAAGATTTGGTTCGCAAGTACACGTACATCATCTACGCCACCAACAATATTGCCTGCGTCTGAACGGTCAAAGTTAAACACAACATTTACGTGTTGTTTTGGCTCAGGTAATGTTTGCTTTTCAATGATCACTGGAACATTGTTGACAATCGTTTGTGTATTTACTTTAGCCACATCTAAAGCTGCACAGCCTGCACCTTTCCAGTAATGGCTTTTCGCGATGTATTCACCATCTTGCTTATCAAAATCTACACGTAATTGACAGATTTTGTAGTCTTGGGTGCCCGGTTGACGTAGAGCAAGTACATAGTTCCATGTACGGACGTTAAATAAACCTTCAGAGAAGTTAGGATGACCAAAGATATGACGGATTTGATCTTTGGTTAAACCATTGCTCATTTGCAAAGCTTCGACAGCTTCATAACGGTGCACTTGGTCTAAGTAGCTTTCTTTGATTTCAGGAAAGTCTACTGCTTCTACAGTGTTATTTGCTGCATAACCAGGGTATACATGCACATCAGAACTCACGTTAGCGTTTGCCACACCAAAAGCAGTCATTAGGCCAACAAGTAATGCACTCTTTTTTAATAGATTCATGATGATCTCTCTTAATTTTGTAAACTGTATGCAATGTCGTTAAGGGGAGTTGATTAATCCCAAAGGGATTAATCAATGATTCCGCTTACACCAAGACGTACGCTTGGATCACCTTCTGTACCTGCTGCAACACCACCAGTTAACGACCAACGGCCGTTATCTGCTGTTTTACGTAAAGTTACACCTAGAGCTGCTTGACCATTGTGGTAAGCCGTTGCTGCTGCATAAGTGTATTTACCTGGTACGTAAGGTGCTGTTTCTAAAGCCATTGCTGCTGCAATACCTGCACTCATACGGTCTTCAACGTCATCAATACGGTTATTAAATGATTGTTGAAGGTTAGTTACACGGTCACCTAAATCAATATCAGCTTGATTTAGAGCACCTAATGCATCGCCTACATTGTCATAAGAGCCGCCATTCACATTGTATGTTGGCGCTTTAATTGAACCATCTGGGTTCACAGCTGCACCACCACCAAAGATATTTACCGTACCTTTTAGCTGATCCACATTGACAGCATCTTTACCGTCTGTACCAGCCGCTAAATTATGGATTTGGTTACCACCAACGCTGATATTATCTTGTTCGATAGTAATTGCATTGTTACCTTTACCAGCACCAATGGTTAAGCTACCAGCATCGCCAGTTAAAGTAATTTGATCTGCAAGATCAACTGTAACTTTCGCGCCATTTGGCGTGGTTTCAGTAGTTACAGTGGTGTTAGCTGAAGGACCCGCTACAAATTCAACTGTATCGTTTGGATTTACTTTTTCAGATACTGTGTTACCTGCTGCATCTTTACCCGTTAAATTCCAACCAGAGTTTGCAATATTGTTGTTAATGGTTTCTTCTAAACCACCAATTTCATCTTTGAGCTGGCCTAAGTTCACCGCTTGGTGATTTTCAGTTGCTGTACCAACGTTATTAATTTGGTTACCAGCGAAGTTGACACCGTTTTCACCTTCTTGAATGGTAATGTCACCTACAGTTAAGCCTTCACCATTAAGTAAAGTATCACCAATAGAAACTGAACCATCTTTACCTAAGTCAAGGTTAGGATTAAGTTCAACTTTAACATTGCTGCCTTCGTTGCTAACTTGGATATTACCTACATCATCACCAGAGAAATCAACTGTGGTATTTGGTTTGATCTTCTCGCCTTGATCAGCAGCTACGCCACCTGTGGTTAGCGTCCAACCAGAATCAGAAACTGCTTTACCAATTTCATCTTTTAATTGTGAAACGTTAACAGCATCGTCATCCGCCACACCTTTAGCAACGCCACCAATCACATTACCGCCAAAGTTTACATTGCCTTGGTTAATAACAATTGGTGCTCTTCCTTGTTCATAGATAGGAAGACCAGTGATAGGGTCTGTTAAAGCAAGACCAGTATTTGGATCTAACTTAGGAATACCAGCAATCGTTAAACCATCATTATTAACTGATGTATCACCAATGGTTAATGAGCCATCTGCTGATAAATCAACGTCTTTTTCAAGTTCAACTGCAATCACAGTTTCAGTACCCACAACATTACCGTCTTTATCTTTCACTTCTTGAGACGTTTGTGATACAGAGATGTTGTTATCGCCGTTGAACTGTACAGAGCTGTTGTTCGCTGCTTTGTCACCATTTACCGCATTTTCAGTGTTGCCTGTTACCTTACCTTCAGCATCTTTATCTTGCGTGATAATGTTCCAACCTGAAGATTGTAATTGGCTTACATTGACTGCATCAGTTGGTGCTGTACCGGCTGCAACATTATGAATTTGGTTACCACCAAAGCTTACATTACCTTGTTTAAGGTTGATATCACCTGCAACATAAGTCGTTGGCAGTGGATTACCTTGTGCATCTAGCAAGTTATATGTACCACCGCCTGCAACCGTTAAACCACCGTCTTTGGTTAAGTTAACTTGATCAGCAAGTGCAAATTCAATTTTATTATCAGTTTGTGTGACTTCTAAGTTTTTATCTTTAGTCACGGTAATATCAACAGTATCGCCAGCCTGAATCTTTTCTTCAGATTTGTTGACTGCATTTGAAGACGTTAAAGTAAAGCCTTGGTTTAATACATCAATCGCATCGCCAACATTATCTACTTTTTGGTTGCCCGCACCCACAATATATTCAGGCGCTTTGATTGAACCGTCTGGATTAACAGTTGCACCGCCACCTAAAGTATCAACAGCATCTTTTAACTGGCTAACATTAACGCCATCAGTCAGTGCTGTACCTGCTGCAACATCATGAATTTGGTTACCACCAAAGCTCACATTGCCTTGTTGAAGGTTAATATCACCTGCAACATAAGTCGTTGGAAGTGCATTACCATCAGCATCGAGCAAGTTATATGTACCACCACCAGCAATTGTTAAACCGCCATCTTTGGTTAAGTTAACTTGATCAGCAAGTTCAACCACAACTTCAGCGTCGTGAGTCATTACTGGCTGGCCATTTGCATCTAGTACTGGCTGACCTTTTTCATCAAGTAAAGGTTTTTCTACTAATTGAGTATTTACAGTTAAGTTATTTGAAGTACCTGCTTTAAAGTCAACTACGTTGTCTTTAGCTACATTACCTGTTACAGCTTGGTTTGCTGCATTTTTACCTTTAATTGTCCAACCTGAACCATTTAATTGATTTACGTTAACCGCATCAGTACCCGCAACACCCGGTGCTACACCTGAAAGCACATTACCGCCAAAGTTGATATTACCTTGATTGATTGTAATCGCATTAGGGTAATTCTGAGTTACATAAACTGGATTGCCTTCTGCATCTAGTACAGGGTTACCATCAGCATCTTCTTCAGGAATCTTATTACCTTGCGCATCTAAAACAAAAACATCACCAGCAGCAATCGTTAAGCCACCGTTTTCAGTTAACTGAATTTGGTCAGCAAGTTTAACTTCAAGTTTAGTACCTTCAGCACCTTGTGTTTGCTGTACAGTGATATTTTGATCACCAGCAAATTCAACTTTGTTTTTATTACCACCAATTGTAGCAGTTTCTGAGTTACCTTCAGCATTCTGTGCACTCAAATTCCAACTTGAAGCTGCTGCTGCATCTACTTTTAATACAGGCTTGCCATCTTCACCAATAGTAACTGTTGCACCTTGAATGTTAAATGTATCACCAAGTTTTACTTGAGTTGATACAGGCACTTTTTCTGTTACTGGTTGACCAGCATCATCAAGTTTAGGGGTACCATCTGCATTTAATACAGGCACATCATTGTAGGCTAAAGGTTGACCATCTGGACCAACATTAACAAAGTTAATTGGTTTAGCTGCATCAGCTTGTGCTTGTTTTGCTTCAGACAATACATAGTAAAGCTGTGAACCATTGACTGCATCTGTACTGTCAGAAGTAATACGACCAGCACCTACGTGTTGAATTTGACGCTCAGCACCTGATTTACCTACACTTACTGCGCCAGGAGATGCTTTATAAGGTCCATTTGCATATATCGGTAGACCATTTTCATCACGTTTAATAACTAGGTTACCCTCAGCATCTACTTCCGTAGCAAAATCTTGTGATTTATATAAACCCGCAAAATCAAAAACTTGATAGTTTTGCTGTATATTACCTTGAGCATCCTTGTATTCATAGCTTGCAGGCATAACGTCTAGCGCATTATGAACTTGTGTTAATTCTGAATTTGCGCCCAAAACCACACTATTAGTTACAGTTGACTTAAGATCAATACCAGTACCTAATACAAAAGTATTTGATCCTGCAACCGAGTTATTATGTCCTACAGCTGCTGAGTTTAAGCCAGAAACTGCCCCCTGACCAATTGCAATTGCACCCTCTTTAGATGCTACACCACCTAAAGAAATTGAGTTACTACCTGTCGCAGATGCACCAATTGCAATTGCATTAGTGCCTTTAGCTACAACACTATCACCTAAAGCAATTGTTTTTTGATCTAAAGCCTCTGCTTTGGTACCAATAGCCGTTGATTGTAAACCTGAAGCATTAGATGAACCACCTAGCGCTGTAGCACCATCTAAGGCTGTAGAAAACTGTCCAATCGCTGTAGAGTTTTGCCCTTTAGCTAAGGCTAATGCACCTATTGCAGTAGAACCCTGACCTTCTGCTTCTGCCTGTGCACCAACAGCAACTGTTAAATCACCAGTCGCTTTAGCTTGGTTACTTTTTACGATTTTAATCTCTTCACCATTTTCACTTAGTACCAGATTACCGTCCTGATCTACTTGCGATTCACGGCTAGGACCACTACCTTCACTACCAATGGCAATTGTACCAACCCCTAAGGTTACACCCAGTTTTGAAACGGGTGCATTTGGAGTCTGATTGACCCAAGCCATCGTACCCGTGCTTGCCACAGCTGCTGCCCCAACAACAACTGTTGCAACTGCATTTGCCGCTGCTTTTTTGAGTTTATTTGAACCTTTCTTTTGACCCGCTGCTGTTTCCGATACTGCAACCCATACCCCTAGAGATGCATTCCAAACAGTCTTAAATACTTTATTCATGTAAACCCCTGTTACCTTGTTTTTTAATGTAAATGGTCTGTAACCATTTTGGGGTAAATTCTACAAGTAAATGTTAAATGTGTCACCATTTCATAAACTTACGCTAATTAATTATGTTTTTTTGTTAAAAAAACTAAATAAAGTCTCATTTTTGTAAAAAAAAAGAGCCTATACCCATGCAAATATAATTGTTTTTAGGTATTTGTTAAGATTAATTTAATATTAAAAGTAATTAACGCCGGTATTTTGCATTAAAAATCGCTTAATAAATATCCTATTTTTAAAATTTACTCTGTTTAATTGTGTTTTTTTGTAAAAAAAATAGGGGGATTTTGAACAGAAAACACCATTTTTTTCCTAAGATGTGCCCAAAATCATATCTTATGTGATGTTTGTGTTAATCGTTTCAATGGGTCATATTTCTATAAAAATCGATCAAATCTTGCTGGTTTAAAAATATTAATCACATTAAATTTACTTTGTTATTAGATTTGATTAGCTGTGTAAACGTTCCAATCTGTTGCTACTACATAGCTATGACAATAGATAGAAATCGAGCTGCTGTATTACATCAGGCTAGATGAGCCTGCTCTAGCCTATAGTTCAATGCAATAAGTCAACTGATGGTATTTTAAATAAAACATGAAGTAGATATTAGTGATTTATTATTTAGGTAAATACTGTAATTGACGGTACTGTTGTAGCTCATCGAGCGAATTAATGCTGTGCAAAAATAGGCTTTGATTGTGGAAGTTGGCAACTTGAGCATGTAAATCTTGAAAGCACGCTTTTAAACTACGCTGTGCTGAACTCAGATGGTACTGTAATATGGATAAACTATCGCGATGCATTAAACAAAATGGATAAATCGCCACACCATTCATTTCCACATAAGCAACTTTTGCACTTGAATGACGTGCCAATGCAGCATGTAAGCGTGGTAACACATGTTTAGGAATATAGGTAACATCACACGGTACAAATAATACATAGTCCTGTTCCACATGCGACCATGCACTTTTCATTCCCATCATTGGCCCCCAAAACCCCCGTTCATCATCAGCAAAACTTTTGGCATGTGGCACCAGCATTTGGTAAATCGAGTGATCGCGGTGACTATTGATCCATACCTGTTTGGCCTGTGATTTAAAGCATTGATGCAATTTAATCAGTTGAATTTGGTCATCAAATTTTTGTAGCAGTTTATTGATCCCATTCATACGCCGTGCCTGACCACCCGCTAAAATAACAACATCGGTTGGGGGATGATTTAAATTTTGGATATGCATCGTGTTTTCTCCACATGACAAATCACAACAAATTTCAGCTTAGCTACTCAAATCTAAGGCAAATCTTCACCCTTCATCTTTACTTACTTCAATAGCAGCGAAAATGTGTTGTGCTCTTGTTAAATTTTTTGTTGTTATCGTTTGCAGTCCTGACCCAATTCAGCCGCAGTAGGACTTAGTTACAATCAACTGCTTATAGAGCTCACGTCATGGTCTTATTCAACATTCTTAATCAATAAACTCTATGCATTTGGTTTTAGATCATGATAGACCTTGCTCATTTATCAATATGCAATGAATATGCCATAGTAGATTGATCCAATCTCAAAACACTTAATTTGGTTGAAGCTGCTGTATTTTAAGTTTATTTTTTTACTTGATTGGAGTTAAATACTAACCCTCAAGTAAAGATATGGATATGCTTATCGATCAAGCCCTGTAACAATGCACTGTCTAACGACGCCTGTGCATATTTTACCGATCTATCAACTTGTGTATAAGTTAAAATCACTTATTTCTAACAAATAAATCTAGAACTACCCATCATAAAGTTATTATTTATTTCAATCACTTAAATCCAAATTAAAACCATTTCATCAAAATTAATCACTGCATGGTGTTGTAAGCTATAACGTACATATTTTTAAGATAATTTCCTCTGTACGGATAAGATTATTTTTTTTAATCTAAATACATAAGGAACAGATGGTTCTAGAACATAAAACAACAATGATAAGTTCTTAGATCTAATCTCGCTAACTAGCGTTATATCTCATACAACCTCGATATGAAAAAGCCTAACTTAATGTTGGGCTTTTTTAAGTCTACTTATTCACTGTCATTATTGTCTAGATAGTTGATTTTGATATGATCTACTCAGTATGCCACGTATAAATCCAATTAAGCCGATAACTTCAATCTAGAAACTCGCATAGACGGCTGAAAAAATTGCGCCTAAAATCCTCACAATCGGGCCATCTCAATAAGATGGTCTTTTTTATTGCTTATTTTTGCGCGAGATTTTTTCATGTTATCTCAACGTTTTGCGACTTGGTGCGGGATTAGTGCCATTTTAATGTGGGCAGCGATGCTCGGCTTAATTCGCCAAGTCACTGAACGTTTTGGGGCAGAATTGGGAATTACTCTAATTTATAGTTTAAGCACGCTGTTATTGTTGGCTATTTTTGGTTTACCTAATTTTAGACGCATGTCTAAAACTTATTTACTGGTTGGCAGTACCTTATTTGTTGTGTATGAAATGTGCTATTCCTTTGCGATTGGTTATGCACAAACGGCGCAGCAAGCCATTGAAGTCAGTGTAGTGAATTATTTATGGCCGAGTTTAACCATGCTGGCTTTGGTGGCTTTTAAACAGCTGAAGTTTCATTGGATGCTGTTAGTGGGTATGAGTATTTCAATTTCAGGCTTAATCTATATTCAGCTTGGTGGTGGAGGCTTTAGCTTCGATCAAATATTTGCCAATGCAGTGAGTAATCCATTGAGTTACGGTTTAGCCTTGATCGGTGCCTTGCTATGGTCAATCTACTGTGCTTTTACACGGCGCTACGGCACTCAAGAAAATCCAATTGCATTTTTCTTTTGTTTGGTGAGTTTGGTACTGTGGATTAAATTATTGATTTTAGGTCATGATTTGAGCGCCATTCCGTGGTCAGGCAGTAATGTATTTTATCTAATTGCCGCTGCATTCAGTTTAGGCTTGGGTTATGGTGCCTGGAATGTTGGCATGTTGCATGGCAATGTAGCTACACTGGTGGCGAGCTCTTATTTTAGCCCAGTCATTGCTGCGTTTATTGCGATGCTCATTTTAGGGCAAAGCCTGAGCGTTACTTTTTGGCAAGGAGCATGCCTTGTCACTTTCGGCTCAATTCTCTGTTGGCTCACCACCAATTGGTCAGCAATTGCACCTAAATTATTCAAAAGCCATAGATTGACACAAAAAGACCCCATTTAAGGGGTCTTTTTTTTTAACGAATCACGTCAACTTTATAAAACTGTTTTAAGTTGAGTAAGTCTTGAAAAGGATTGGATGCTTGACTCAGTTGATTGATCTTCTCGTAAAATTGCTGGGCCGCATGGGCCTGGCATTCCACTAACCAGCCTTTTAGGCAGTGGGTGGTCTTGTCTTGCATATAAATCTCACAGCTGGTTGGGCTGAGCAAACGCATTTGTGTAATTTTAAATAGATGTTGCATTTGATTGACCTCCACAATTGGGACAATCAAATACTTGCAAATTTTATACCACATTAAAAATACACATTATTGGGTAAATACTCACCATGAACAAGACGCTTACCTAAAGCCACTGCTTTTAAACTGGCAGGATTATGGGATGCAAGGGTGCGAATATTGCGCCAATGACGGTCTAAGCTCAAACTACGACGAGTCGCAGAAGCGCCAACCACATCAAAAATTTGGGTGGCGGCTTTAAGTGCAATCGGTTCAATGGCAATTTTAGCTTGTGTGGCAGCTTGTGCTGCAGCATGGCTTAGCTCAAAATCTGTCACCCCCTGTCGAGTGCTGGCAAAGGCAATATCTTGCTGAGCAGCAGCACGTAATACCGCAGCCTCTGCGATAAATGCCGCGGCAGAGATTTCACCAATTTTTTCTAAGAAGATAGGATCTTCATTGGCCTGTACTGTAGTGGCAAAACTAAAGCTACGGCCACGCTGCTTTAATGCAAGTGCTGCATCTTGCTCTACAGCTTTTAAAATACCGGCAATAATTGCGTGCAAATACAACTGAGTAAATGGTTTAAAACTCACCTGTTCCTTCGCCACAGGAATAATTTCCTCTGGATAAACCGTCACGTTGTCAAAACGTGTGGTCCCACTTGCGGTATAACGCTGTCCAATACCATCCCAGTCATCAATCACGCTTACGCCAGCACGATTTTTAGGAATAACCACGTTATAAGCACGACTTTGCTCTGAACCTACACGTACTGAAATATAATCTGCATATAAAGTACCTGTGGTAAAGAACTTCTCTCCATTTAAATACAATCCTTGCTGATCTTCACGAATACGGGTTTGGTATTCACCACTGCCTACGGTAATGCTGTTTAGCTCTGTAAAGGCATTTCCAATAATTGCGCCTTCTGCTACTTTTTGCAGCCAAACCTCTTGGAAACGTGGATCTGTACTGCGCAACACGTCTTCTACAAATTGAAAATGGGAACGTAAAATTTGTGTGACATCAGAATCAATCGCGCTGATTTGAATCAGCACTTCAAATAGTTGCTCAATCGATAGACCGTATCCACCTAAATGCTCTGGGATACGCAGTGCACCAATTTTATGCGCTTTTAAAATAGCGATACTTTCAAATGGTGCATGACCACCTTGTTGTTGACGCAGCACTGCATCCGCGCGTAATTTTTGCAATACTTCTTGCCACAATGCACTTTGTTGAAATTCAGCATGATTGATCGCATTCAAGAGCGTATTCATAGGATTTTCCTTCATTATTATATTGAGCCACATAGAGCAAACGCCCGATTTGTCCCACTACCTGGTGTTATTAACGTTGCCAAGTCACATAATCACTAAAGTTTTTGAGAATATATTGGCGGGCTTCTTCAGATTCAAAAACTTCTTTCACGCGTTGTACTTCTGGACGTTGAATAGACGCCCCATTGCCCACTAACACTGCAGTGTAATAAGGGTCAGGCTTTTCGGTCACCAAAGCATCTCTTTTAGGCACCACCCCTGCATGTGCAGTATATGCACCTGTAATTAAGGTTAAGTCTGAATCACGGTACACCGATGGAATCATCGGCTGCTCAACTTCAGTAATCTTCAGTCGCTTTGGGTTAGCAATAATATCGGCTTGACTGGCTTTAGCTTCACTATTGGGTTTCAGCTGAATCAAACCGGCTTGTTGTAGTAATAAAAGGGCACGACCATTATTGCCTGTATCGGATGGAATCACCACACGTGCTTGATCAGGTAAGGCAGCGATGGACGAATACTGTGGTGAATAAGCACCAAAAATTGTATTAAAGGTATAAGAGACGACCTTGAGGTCCCATTGATTTAAATGAGCAGCTGAGTCTAAATAACTTTTATGTTGAAAGAAGTTTAAGTCGGCTTCTTTGGCATCGACTACTCGATTTGGCATTAATGAGTCGTTAACATATTGAATTTGTAAATCAATATTTTCCTTTTTGAGCTGTTGCTGGGCAAATTCAGCTAAATCAGAATACGGCGGATTATCTTTACCAATCAATTTGACCACCTTAGCTGCACTTTGTGCGGTTGTGGCGTCAGAGGGATCTGCTTTATTTTGATCACACCCCCATAAAAATAAGCTGCTGGCTAAAGCGCAACTCCAAGTCAATTTTTTCATTTATCTATCTCAATTTGGATCTATGTGTTAAATGGTTCTAGGCAAGAACGATCTATGCATAAACAATTGAGCTTATGTAACGTGATTTACAAAGGATTGAAAAATATTATTTTTCTGCATGAATAGCATAAATTTAGAAATATATTTTTATGATTTTTTTTGCAAAAAAATTGATGTAGGTTTGGCCACATTGTATTCGCCCCATCATCCCTGTGACCTTGTGATAGTTAAATTCACCTCATAGATCAATATTAATCTATAAAAAAAGCAGCCTAAGCTGCTTAATGGTTTACTTTTAAGAGGATTTTTTCAACTCCGCTTTAATTTGATAATCGGCATGAAATACGGCATAGGTTAAGCGCTGCGGGTCATCTTGAGACAAAGGTTCAACCTCATGTAAGCTGTCTAAACAGCGCTGAGCTAAACGGATATACTCGTCTGTGCCTTTGCTTTTCCAAGCAATTTCTTTAGCATCGAGTTCACGGATTGCGCGCGCAGGACTGCCCACCACCAATTGGTTTGGTGCAATATTGGCTTTGGCTTTGACGGTACTGTTGGCACCTACAATACAATTTTCAGCAATGGCAGCTTCATCCAAAATCACACTGTTCATACCCACCAACACATTTTTACCAATTTGGCAGCCATGTAAAATCGCGCCGTGACCAATGTGGCCATATTCTGCTACGCGCGTGATACTATTGGGAAAACCATGAATGACACAGTTGTCTTGTACGTTGGCATTTTTTTCAATATGAATGCGCCCAAAATCGGCACGTAAACAGGCATTGGGGCCAATATACACGCCTTCCTCAATGATGACATCACCAATTAAAACTGCAGTTGGATGAATATAGGCCTGTGGACTGACCACAGGAATCACTCCATCAATGGCATAACAAGGCATCACTTTACTCCTTTAAAGTGGCAAGGTTTTAGTCGGCAATCAGTTCTTGTTTTAAACCGCCAAAACGTTTGTAAAATTGTGGATGTACAGGCGGCATATTACCGTCTGCGGTACGCGCATGTTCTAAGAAAAATTCATCTGCGGCAGCATATACGGTTTGATAAATATTACTGCTTAAATTACGCGCAGTTAAGGCTGGCCAATCCAGTGGCAGCAGCTCTAGGGGTAAATTGGGATCTTTCAGTAAAATCCGACGGTATTGATGAATGAGTAAAATCCGCACCTGAAAAGCTTGAATTGGATCAATGTCTTCTTCGTTCTCTAAATAACTAAAGAAGCTGCGGAAATCTTGAATAAATTTTTGATAACGCTGCTGTAAGCTTTCAATCGGCCAATTGATGGCCACCATCCGTTTTACGGTTGGATAAGATTCTTGCCATAAGGCTAAAGTTTCAGCCTTAAATAAAACCACTTGATCCGTCATACTTAAATTCAACAACAAATTTTGTAGTTTTAAATGATCACAGCCCGGATAAGCCATGACGTTGGTGGCAATATTGGCAAAACCCAACCATTCGAGCTCACGTTTTAACAGCACTTTATTTTCAAGTTCAACCGAGCTTAATAAGACCAAATCCCACTTTTGATCCCATTCACGTTGTTCAAAGCTATAAATTTTTTGATCAGCCATGATAAAACGCTGTCGACTGCTTTCAGTAATACGGTAATAGCTGGTACGGCCTATTTTTTCAGAAATCAACCAGCCATTTTGTACCAAACGAAAGACTGCAGTACGTACCGAACGTTCATTGAGGCCAAAAACCTCCATCAGTTGAATTAAACTGGCCAGGCTCATCACCCCACCACGGTGATAAACACTATCACCAAAAACCGTCATAATCAGTGAGGTACCGCTGAGTGATTCATGTGTAATGAAATCATCAATCGCCTGTTTTAATTTATTATTGGTCACTGTATATCTCGAATTTATGCTGGGGACAATTATCTTACGATAAATTGCCCCATTTGTTTAAGCCGACTTTCGGATATCGATCACGCGTTGAGCTTTCCCTTCAGAACGCGGTAGGCTGCCCTCAGGTAATACTTCAACCGATACGGTAATACCGACCATGGTTTTGATTTGTGCTTTGAGTTGCTGTGCCAATTGCTGCGCTTGAACGCCACTGCCATCACGGCGCATTTCGGTACGAATATGCAGCGTATCAAGATGGCCTTGTTTGCAAATTTGAATTTGGTAGTTCGGCTCAAGTTGTGGAATATGTAGAATTTGCTCTTCGATTTGTGAAGGAAACACGTTCACGCCACGAATAATCATCATATCATCACTACGACCAACAATTTTATCCATGCGACGCATTGGGCGTGCTGTTCCTGGTAACAAGCGGGTTAAATCGCGGGTACGGTAGCGAATCACTGGCATGCCTTCTTTGGTAATGGTGGTAAAGACCAATTCACCCAACTCCCCATCTGGCAAGACTTCACCAGTTTCAGGATGGATGATTTCAGGGTAGAAATGATCTTCCCAAATGGTTGGGCCATCTTTACTTTCTAAACATTCCATCGCAACACCCGGCCCCATCACCTCAGATAAGCCATAGATATCAAGTGCGTTAATGCCAAGGCGCTCTTCAATCTCTTTACGCATTTCATTAGTCCATGGCTCAGCACCAAACACCCCGGTACGAATTGAGCAATCTTTGGCGCTACCAAATTTACGCTCTAACGCTTCAATGATGTTTAAGCAATACGATGGTGTAACCATCAATGCTGTTGGTTTAAAGTCATGAATCAGTTGTGCTTGTTTGTCGGTTTGCCCACCAGACATCGGAATGACCGTGGCACCTAGACGCTCAACGCCATAATGTGCACCTAAGCCACCGGTAAATAAGCCATAACCATAAGAGACTTGAATGGTATCTTTAGAACTTAAGCCCGCTGCACGTAGGGAACGCGCCACCACATCCGACCAGACGTTAATGTCATTTTGGGTATAACCCACTACCGTCGGTTGACCTGTAGTACCCGATGAAGCATGCACACGCACGATTTGTTCTTGCGGAACGGCAAACATACCAAATGGATAATTGTCACGTAAATCTTGTTTGGTGGTAAACGGAAATTTAGCCAAATCTTCAAGACTTTTTAAATCACTTGGATGCACACCTGCGGCATCAAATTTTTGTTTATAGACGGTACTGTTGTCATAGGCATGCTGTAAGGTTTTTTGCATGCGTTGTAATTGTAGATTGCGTAATTCGTCAATAGACGCGCGTTCAATCGCTTCGATCGCATTCATATTCATGCTGTACTCCTTGTTGCCATCATCCTGACAGCGCTTATTGTTATTACAATTTTTTGTTTAGACGTTTTCTAAAATTAAAGCCACACCTTGGCCCACGCCCACACACATACTACATAGTGCATATTGACCATTACGGCGTTTAAGCTCTTTGGCTGCGGTAATCACTAAACGTGTACCACTCATCCCTAGTGGATGACCCAGTGCAATTGCACCACCATTTGGATTGACACGCGCATCGTCATCGCTAAGGCCCAGTTCACGCGTTACGGCTAAGGCTTGGGCAGCAAAGGCTTCATTCAGCTCAATGACATCCATTTGCTCTAAACTTAAGCCCGTTTGCTTTAAAACTTTTTGAATGGCAGGTACCGGGCCAATACCCATATATTTGGCTTCTACACCTGCACTGGCAATGCCCACCACACGCGCCACCCGATCTAAGCCATGGGCTTGCGCAAATTCAGCATTAGCAAGTAGTACACAAGCCGCACCATCATTGACACCTGATGCATTGCCCGCAGTCACCGAACCGCCTTCTTTTTTGAATGGGGTTTTTAACGCTGCTAAATCATCAAGTGTCGTGTCAGCACGTGGGTGCTCATCTTGTTCAACTAATAACGTCTTTTTACGTTGAATAATTTCAACGGGCATAATTTCTTCAGCAAAAATATTGTTTTGCTGTGCTTTAGCCACTTTTTGTTGGCTACGATAAGCAAATAAATCCTGATCTTCACGGCTAATGTTGTATTTTGCTGCTACGTTTTCAGCGGTTTCTGGCATGCTGTCGGTGCCAAATTGCTGTTTAAATTTTGGGTTGATAAAACGCCAGCCAATCGTGGTATCAAAAATTTCTGGGGTACGACTAAACGCAGCAGTTGGTTTAGATTGCACAAATGGCGCACGGCTCATGCTTTCTACACCACCAGCTAAAATAAACTGTGCTTCACCCGCTTTAATGGCACGTGCACCCAAGCCCACCGCATCTAAACCTGAAGCACATAGGCGGTTCACAGTAATCGCAGGTACATCTTCACCTAAACCCGCAAGTAAACTTGCCATACGTGCCACATTGCGGTTATCTTCACCCGCTTGGTTGGCACAACCTAAAATCACTTCATCGAGGTGTTGCCATGGTAAATTCGGATGCTTGTTTCTTAAATATTGGATCGGTAACGCTGCCAAGTCGTCGGTACGAATAGTGCTTAAGCCACCAGCATAACGACCAATTGGGGTACGAATCATGTCACATACATATACATCTTGCATACTTTACATCCTGTTTTAGCCAGCTTGGCGATAATCCATTAATTTTTGTTGTTGTGCAGTTTCTAATGCCGCTTTCTTGCGTAAATATAGACTTGGTCGATATTTTTCTTCCGCATAAATACGATACACATTTTCCAAAGTTTTTAAAATAGTGTGATATGAAATTTTTTCTGCCCATGCAAATGGACCCATTGGGTAGTTCACACCATATTTCATTGCCAAATCAATATCTTGTTCGGTCGCTACGCCGTGTAAGACAGTTTCACAGGCTTCATTGACTAAACAGGCAATGCTGCGTAGGCATAATAGACCAGCATGATCTTTTAGCCAAATCGGTGTCACATTGAGACTTAAAAATAATGCATTCACTTTCGCAAAATCAATTTCATCACACCCATAAGCACTCAGTGCAATGGCTTGAGCCTTGTCCCAAGCATGATGCCAATCCATAAAGACGCGTTTTTGCCCATCGATATTTAAATCTAGACTTGAACCATCAGCTAGCGTGATCTGAATATCATCCACAACAATCATATCTTGCTGGGCTGGGTTTAACTCAAGCTTGAGGCTGCTGTGTTTTAAACGCGCCATAAATTCAGGCTGTGCCGACCATGTGCCTTGCACTTGAATCTGCTGCGGTGTAATGCTATTGAGTGTTTCAGGCAGATACTGCGGCGTCACTTTACCATCTTGGTAAGTATAGAAACCCTGACCCGTTTTACGCCCCAAGAAACCGGCATCAACGAGTTCTTGTTGCACCAAAGATGGACGGTAGCGTGGTTCATCATAAAAGGCACGATACACACTTTGTGTGACAGAGAAATTAACGTCTTGCCCAATCAGGTCAGTTAACTGACATGGCCCCATGGCAAAACCACCACATTCACGTAATACGTAATCGAGCACTTCTGGACATGTGATATGTTCTTGTAAGGCACGTAGACCTTCGGCATAAAATGGGCGTGCCACACGATTGACAATAAAACCTGGGGTGGATTTGGCACGAACAGGTACTTTTTTCCATCTCTGCATTAAAGCATGTAATGAATCGGCAAGTTCAGCATTGGTTTGTAAGCCACAAATAATCTCGACCAACTTCATGACGGGTGCAGGATTAAAGAAATGCAAACCAATCACACGCTCGGGCTGTGGTACTTTAGCAGCAATTGCAGTAATCGAAATTGATGAAGTATTTGAGGCAAAGATGCTGTTTGGATTACAAATACTGGCCAATTGCGCAAATAGAGCTTGTTTAACTTCGAGTTTTTCGACAATCGCTTCAATCACCAGATCACGATCTGCCAATTGTTCGATTTTTTCTACTACAGTTAAATTGGCCAGAGTCGCATCATAATCGGCTTGCGTCAGTTTGCCTTTAGCCACACGCGCAGCCAATTGCTGTTTTAAACCGTCTAATGCCGCTTGAGTACGTGTGGCATCGACATCATACAGATAAGTCGAATGACCATAGCTGGCTGCCAGTTGGGCAATACCAATCCCCATGGTACCCGCGCCAATCACGGCGACTTTAGCTTGAGATAAATCACGCATCGTTAGCAGCCTTTATATTGCGGTGGACGTTTTTGCATAAAGGCTTGCACACCTTCACGATAATCTTCTGAACGACCGGCCAAACGCTGTAAATCACGTTCTAAAATCAGCTGCTCACTGAGGTCATTGTCATAAGCGGCATGAATGGCTTTTTTAATTAACGATAAACCATAGGTCGGTTGCTTGGCTAAATGTTCCGCCAGTTTTTCAGCTTCAAGCGTCAGTTGATCATCCGCCACCACTTGCCAAATCATGCCATAGTCTTTGGCTTGCTGCGCAGAGACTTTATCGCCCAATAATGCCAAGCCCATCGCCTGTGCACGCCCCACCAAACGCGGTAAGAACCATGTGCCACCTGAATCTGGCACCAAACCTAAACGACAAAAGGCTTGAATAAAGGATGCAGATTCTGCCGCAATGACAATATCGCACGCAAGCGCAATATTGGCCCCTGCCCCTGCAGCCACACCATTGACCGCACAAATTACAGGTTTTGGCATTTCGGTAATGGTTTGAATCATCGGGTTGTAATATTTTTCAATCGATAGACCTAAATCAGGTGCAGCAGCATTCGGATCTACCACACGGTCGTTTAAATCTTGACCGGCACAAAAACCACGACCTGAACCAGACAACACCACAGCACGGATTTCAGGATCTTTAGCCCATGCTTTTAAAGTTTTTGCCACTTCTTGATGCATCAGCTCATTAAAGCTATTCAGTTGCTGCGGACGGTTTAAAGTTAAATAGCCAACACCGTTTTGTTGTTTGACAATAATTGTTTGATAGTCCATTACACACCTCTAAATTGCGGTTGGCGTTTTTCTAAAAATGCATGAATGCCTTCTTGGCGATCTTGGGTGGCAGCCAGCCAAACGAAATGTTGGCGTTCGAGTTTGAGACCTTGGCTTAAGCTCACTTCATGCACTGTTTTTAATGATTGTTTAATCACACGAATGGCAAGCGGCGCTTGCTTGGCAATTTTCTCTGCCAATTCAATGGCATATTGCACGGTTAAATCTTTGGGGCAAATTTGACTGCTAATGCCATGTTGTAAAGCTGTTTGTGCTGAAATCGGTGTACCGGTCATTGCCCAACGCATCGTCAACTGTTGACCAACCAAGCGGGCTAGACGCTGGGTACCGCCTGCGCCGGGTAACATCCCTAAAGTAATTTCAGGTAAGGCAAATTGGGCGTTATCACCGCACAAGACAATATCAGCATGTAAAGCCAGCTCAAAACCAGCACCAAAAGCATAGCCATTGACTGCCATAATGAGTGGCTTAGAAAACTCATCAATGCGTTTCCATAAGCTTGGGCGCGGGTCTTGTTGAATACTAACGACATCTAAAGCTGCCAGTTCATTGAGATCAGCACCTGCCGCAAAGCATGTGCTGTTGCCTGTGAGTACCACGGTACGAATCTCAGCATTGTGTTCCGCATCCTGTAATGCATCAGAAATGGCAGTTAAAGTGGCATTATTCAGCGCATTACGTTTTTCAGGACGATTAAGTTCGATTAACAATACGCCCGCTTTGACGATTTGGGTCTTGATCAGCATACGCAGCTCCCTTATTCGTCAAAACTTAAACGTACGTCATTAGTTAGCGGTCGTGCTTGGCAACTTAAGACATAGCCGTTGGCAATTTCATCTTGCTCTAAGCTGTAGTTAATCGCCATTTCGACTTCACCTTGTAACACTTTACATTTACAAGTCGCACAGACACCGCCTTTACACGCGTAGGGTAAATCGGCACCGGCACGCAACGCGGCATCTAAAATACTGTCATCTTGTTTTGAGACTTCAACCACCAATTCACGGCCGTCTAAGATCACATGGACTTTTTCTTCGCTACGTAGTTCGATTTGTTCTTGGCTGACCTTGGTTGTGCCGGTATTAAAACGTTCGGTATGAATTTTTTCACGTGCAATGCCATAATTGGGCAAAATTTCTTCTACCGCTTGCATCATGTCTTCTGGCCCACAGGCAAAGCAGTGATCAAAACGTTGATCGAGTAAATCGGCTTGGAATAATTGTTCTAGTTTTTCTGCATTAATGCGACCATTAAACAAGGCACTATCAT
This sequence comes from Acinetobacter sp. CY05, assembly GCF_059515805.1. Classification (NCBI taxonomy): domain Bacteria; kingdom Pseudomonadati; phylum Pseudomonadota; class Gammaproteobacteria; order Moraxellales; family Moraxellaceae; genus Acinetobacter; species Acinetobacter sp. CY05. The sequence goes on from NZ_JCAKMW010000009.1 coordinate 57,402, forward strand.
TCATTTCCCGCGAGAATACATTAATCAGTTGGAAACGGGTTTTATAACGGTCTTTTAAATCCATGATTTGCTCAGCAAACATGGTTTGCTTCCAAGAGCGATTACCATACACCAAAGTAAATTCTGCATCTTGTTCACGTTGTAACACTGACTTCACAATCGATAAAATCGGGGTAATACCACTACCCGCAGCAAAAGCTAAATAACGTTTACCGCCCACTTTGGCCGCTTTTTGGAAAAATACCCCTTGTGGTGGCATCACTTCTAACACATCACCCACTTTGACCTGCTCATTGGCCCAAGTGGAAAAAATACCTTCAGGGATCTTTTTAATGGCAATACTGATGTCTTCATCTTGACCATAGCTACAAATAGAATAGCAACGACGCAGCTCTTCACCTTGATGCACATGACGAATGGTTAAATGCTGACCCGGTTGATATTGAAACTGCTCGGCTAAATTATCTTGTAAATCAAATGCAATACAAATGGCACTATCGGTTTGTGGTGTTACAGATTTAACCACTAAAGGTACGAATTGGCTCATAAAAATCTCCCTATTTTTTTAACTTTGACTGTATTTATTGTTGGATCTATTTCAATGTTAGATACATTTAAAATAGTCAAAGGGTTCTAAGCAGCTCTGGCAACGATACAAGGCTTTGCATGCGGTCGAACTAAATTCACTGAGTAATTGGGTCTGGGTACTTTGGCAATGTGGGCATTGGATGCCAGCGCCTAACGCCACATGACTGCCACAAGTTTTGGCTTCGCCGACTGGGGGGGCAATCCCATAAGCACGCAATTTATCTTTGCCCTGCTCAGACATCCAATCGGTGCTCCAAGCTTCCGATAAATCAATCACAACCTTCACTGGGGCAAAGCCTGCAGCATTGAGTGCTTCAACAATTTGGCTTTTGAGTAAGTCTGTTGCAGGACAACCACTATAGGTTGGCGTCAGACGCACAATAATCTGTTCATCTGCATCTAAATCTATCCCACGTACCATGCCTAAATCTAAAATCGACAGCACTGGAATTTCGGGATCGGCAACGTTGGCTAAAACGTCCCAGCATTGATCGGTACAGTGTTTAATTAAATTCATGCGTCTCACTCCCTGTGATTGCGATTTACCAAACCATATTTGGGTAACTACGTTGCATATATTGCAACTCTGCTAAAATGTAACCTAAATGCTCAGTATGTAAGCCTTGTTTGGCTCCATTACGATAAGCACCTAAAGCAGGCACTGTTAACCCTAAACGTTCGACATCATTCAATACTGTTTCTGTCCATAAGGTTTTTAAGCTACTTAAATTTGGCAAAATACCTTGCTCAATTAAGGCTTGCTCATCTTGAGTTGTGCTGAACAACTCTTCAGTAAAACGCCACAGTTCATCCAGCGCCGCTTGTACTTTTTCATGAGCAAGTTGAGTGCCTAAACTTAAGCGCTCCATCCAAGCACTTGAAAAACGCACATGATATTTGGCTTCTTTAAGTGATTTCACTGCAAATGCAGCCACTTCAGCATGCTTACTTGCAGTTAACGCATTTAATAAAATGCTATGATAATGATCCATTAACCATTGACGTACGATGGTTTGCGCAAAATCACCATTGGGTTGTTCAGTCAGCAATAAGTTACGGTAGTCACGTTCATGACGGAAATACGCCAATTGATCTTCATCACGACCCAAACCTTCGAGCTCACCCGCCAAAGTCAAAGCATTACGCGCTTGACCTAATAAATCTAAACCAATATTGGCAAGCGCAATATCAAGCTCTAGTTCAGGTGCATGCCCACACCACTCTGCCAAACGATGCGATAAAATCAGTTGACTATCGCCAACATGCAGTAAAAATTGTGCCAGTGTTGCATTTGTCATCATCATTCTCCCTTACATATGCTCAATGCCATCTGGGATGGTATAGAAGGTTGGATGACGATAAACTTTGTCTAATGACGGATCAAAAAATTCAGTTTTCTCATCAGGTTGAGATGAAGTAATCAATTCAGACTTAATTACCCAGATGCTGATCCCTTCATTACGACGGGTATAGACATCACGGGCATTTTGCAGCGCAATCTCATCATCTGGAGCACGTAAGCTGCCCACATGACGGTGACTTAAGCCTTGTTTACTACGGACAAAAACTTCGTAAAGTGACCAGTTGTTTTTGTTATTCATGATTGTATATCCTTATTCATCAAAAATTTAAGCGACTTTTGCTGCAGCATCTTGTTGCTGCTTTTGTGCATAAACGGCGGCAGACTCACGTACCCAAGCACCACCTTCCCATGCTTTTTTACGCGCCTGAATACGTTCGTGATTACCTGGGCCCTTGCCTGCCAGTACCGCAAAGAATTCATCCCAGTTAATTTCGCCAAATTCGTATTGACCCTTTTCTTCATTCCATTTCAAGTCAGGATCTGGCACAGTCAGCCCAAGCTGTAGCACTTGTGGCACCGTGTTATCGACAAACTTTTGACGTAATTCGTCATTACTAAAACGTTTAACTTTCCAAGCCATGCTTTGCGCACTGTTTGGAGAATTGTCATCATTAGGACCAAACATCATTAATGCCGGCCACCAGAAACGATTGACAGCATCTTGCGCCATTTGTTTTTGCTCAGGGCTACCAGCCGCCAAGGCCATCATGGCTTCAAAACCTTGACGTTGGTGGAAACTTTCTTCTTTACAAATTCGCACCATAGCACGTGCATAAGGACCATATGAGGTACGGCACAACGCCACTTGGTTGACAATTGCAGCGCCATCTACTAACCAACCAATGGCCGCCACATCTGCCCAAGTTAACGTTGGATAGTTAAAAATCGATGAATATTTCATTTTGCCGCTAATCAGCTTATCCATCATGTCATCACGGTCAGCACCCAAGGTTTCAGCCGCGCTGTAAAGATATAAGCCATGCCCTGCTTCATCTTGGACTTTGGCCAGCAACACCGCCTTACGCTTTAAGCTTGGTGCACGGGTAATCCAGTTGCCCTCTGGCAACATACCAATAATTTCCGAATGACCATGTTGGCCAATTTGACGGATGAGGGTCTTACGGTAGGCATCTGGCATCCAGTCTTTAGGCTCGATGGAAACGTCCTGTTGTATTTTTTGTTCAAATAACGCGGCTGCGGTTGTCATCTTATTGTCCTCACTTATCCTAAGTGTTTCGATTAAATTAAAACGATACACATTTAAAATCAATACATTTTTATTAGTATCATAAAATTTTTATGAATCAAATTTAATAAAATATTGTTTTTTATGAAATTAATTTTTATATTTTTCATATTAAATAAAATTTAATCAAAAACATGATTGACTTTTTGTTATTTAAATATCAAATTAGCACACAATAATTCAAACAAAACTATGGAATACAGGATAAGGAGTCAGTCGTATGCTTGATCTTGAACAACAACAAGACACGCCCGCTACACACGAAAGCCAAGAGTCAATTAAAGTTTTAAGTTCGTTGGTCTATGGTGAACAGTACACCGCTACACAAAGTCTACGCCCGGTGTATCATGCCATTAGCGGTCAACGGATCTATGAAGTGAGCAGTCACGGCATTGATACGCAAAAAATTGTGCAATATGCCAAACAAAAAGGCCGTGCTTTAGCGAACCTCACTTTCCATGAACGTGCCAATGCCTTAAAAAATATCGCACAATATTTGATGGAACGTAAGGAAGACTATTACCAGTTGGCTTATGCAACTGGTGTAACCCGTAAAGATGCCTGGATTGATATTGAAGGCGGGATTGGCACTTTATTTGCCTATTCAAGTTTGGTACGCCGTGAACTAAGCGATGAAAAAATTTGGGTAGAAGATGCATGGTTGCCATTGTCCAAACAAGGGAACTTTGGTGCCAAGCACATTTTAACCCCAAAAGCAGGCGTAGCTGTGCATATTGATGCCTTTAACTTTCCAATTTGGGGTATGTTAGAGAAAATTGCACCAACCTTGTTGGCTGGCGTGCCGTGTATTGTGAAACCTGCCACCGAAGGTGCTGAGCTAACGCATGCGGTAGTACGTGACATTTTAGCCAGCAACTTATTGCCTGAAGGTGCTCTACAGCTAATTTGCGGTCAAACTTATGATTTATTTGAGCATTTAGGCCCACAAGATACCATTACCTTTACTGGCTCTGCCGCGACAGGTCAAAGTTTACGTCAGCATCCGCATTTAAATCGTCATTCGATTGCATTTACCATGGAAGCCGATTCCGTTAATAGCGCGATCTTAGTCGAAGATGCCAACGACACGACAATTGACCTTTTTGTACGTGAAGTATTCCGCGAAATGACCACCAAAGCTGGGCAAAAATGTACTGCCATTCGTCGTGCTTTTGTACCACAAAATCTCATTGATACTGTACAAGAACGCTTGATTGCCAAACTTGCTAAAGTGGTGGTGGGTGATCCTGCACGTGAAGGCGTGACCATGGGCGCGCTTGCCAGCCTAAAACAAAAACAAGATGTGACTGAAAAAGTTGCGCAACTTGCCAGCCAAGCCCAAGTGGTGTTTGGTAGTCATTTACGTCAAGACTTTAGCATTGATGCCGCACAACCACAGCAAGGTGCATTCTATCCACCTGCGCTATTGCGTTGCGACCAACCAAGCCAAGCGGATGTAGTACATAATACTGAAGCCTTTGGCCCAGTGTGTACCTTAATGCCATACCAAAATCTCGATGAGCTTGCTGATTTAGTGGCACGTGGTGAAGGCAGCTTAGTCGCTTCTATTGTGCGTAATACAGACAGTCAAATCGAAGCCTTATTGGCCGCGATTGCACCATGGCATGGTCGTGTGCACATTTTAGATGAGCAAAGTGCTAAAGAAAGTACCGGTCACGGTTCGCCATTACCTTATTTAGTGCATGGTGGTCCGGGTCGTGCCGGTGGTGGTGAAGAACTCGGCGGCTTACGTGCAGTCAAACATTATATGCAGCGCACTGCAATTCAAGGCTCGCCAAATGCTTTAACCCAAGTCGGTCATAGCTGGACTGCAGGCGCTGAATTCTTTGCTGATCGTGTGCATCCATTTAAAAAATCCTTTGATGAATTACGCATTGGTGAACGTTTACTCACGGCACGTCGTAGCATTACCGAAGCCGATATTGTCAGCTTTGCGGGTTTAAGTGGCGACTATTTCTATGCACATATGGATAAAATTGGCGCGGCTGAATCGTTGTTTGGTGAACGTGTAGCACATGGCTACTTTGTGGTGTCTGCTGCCGCAGGTTTATTTGTTGATGCAGCGGTCGGGCCAGTAATTGCGAACTATGGTATGGACAACTTACGTTTTGTAGAGCCAGTAAAAATTGGCGATACGATTCAAGTTGAACTGACCTGTAAGCAAAAGACCCCTAAAATCTTAAAAGACCCAACGCAAAAACCGCATGGCGTGGTGGTCTGGGATATTAAAGTGAAGAATCAACGTGATGAGTTAGTTGCAACCTACGATATCTTGACTTTAGTCGAGCGCGACTAATCCTGTTAAAGCCAGTATGTTAAGCATACTGGCCTTTTTAAACCTTAATCCGCTTTAGGTTGTAGCAAGTTCAACAACTTGCCCTGTTTTGGCTTGATAGATCCATTGATGATCAAATAAGCCTAAATTAAGATGATCAAAACGGAAATTCCCAATCGCCACGGCATAAAAAACGTGGCCATTTTGCTTAGCTGTTTCAATATTTTGCATTAAATCTTCAGGCAAATGCCCCATAATAAAATCCGACACCACAATCACATCGGCATTGCTGAAATCTGGTGCTTCTAGCATCTCAATAGCATGACTTAAGGCTGGAATAATATCAGTACCACCATAAAATGATTGTCTTAAAAACTGCAATAAATCCTCAATGCCTTGGGCTTGAGTCAATTCTAAAGTCGTGACTTGAGTAGAGAAGTTTATTAAATACATGGGACGATGTTGTTTCATGGCCTGCATGGCCAAAAATAAACTTAAGGCTTTGGCAATCAGTTCTGGTTGTCCATGCATCGAACCACTGGTATCCAAACACAGCACCATCGGGCCTTTTTGCCCCAATTGTTTTTTTAGCTGTTGTTGCTGATCAATCACTTTGGCTTGGCTTTCACCTTGCATACTAAAGCTCATCAGATTTTCTTCTAAATATTTTAAATCAAATAGAATTTCTAAATCAGGATCAGCCAGTAAGGCCAATTCATGTGGCAAAGTGTTGTTTAAATCCCGTGCCAATTGAATCCCCATCAGCTCCTCTTGGACGTGATCAGTTTGCATAGCAACATGCGCATCGGGTGGCAATTGCAATGAGGCAGCACGGCGTGGATACTTAGACGGTTTGGCCGCACCCAAGCTATGGGCTAAGCGCACCAGTTCAGTATCTTGCTCTAAATATTCACACCATTGTTGAAACTGGTCTAAATCTTGTGGAGTCAGCTTGCCTTTGGAATAGTCAATAAAGATACCCGTATCGAGACCTAAAGACTCTTTATGTTTGGCCATACGCTGTAAGCTGGCTAAAAAGTCTTTCATATCATCTAAAAAAGCATCGCGCTGCAAGGCCAGTTGCTCAAATTCCCACGCAGCCACCGCTTCGGTCAGTTTACGCTGCCATTTATCACGTAATAATTGAAATTGTAAATCCCGAAACTTGGGGTCTTGCAAACGCTGTAATTGAAGCGGCTGCTGCCAAAAATCACTTAAATCCGACCAACCGAGCAATTGACTAAATTCTTGATAATCATTTAATAGTTGTTGAAACTCAGACGCATCCACCTGTATGAGCTTAAGCCAGTGCTCTAATTGCTGTTGTGCTTTTAAATATGGATGCTGCTGATCTAAATTAGATTTAGCTTGATAAGCCCATTCTTGTACCCTTTGCTCAACATGCTGCTGCACTTTTTGATCATTTAAATAATGTTTTAAGCTGGATGTCTGCAAACTTTGCATGAGTTGTTCGGTCGCAGCCTTTAATGCAGCAGGGGTATTTATTGTTGGCATAATTGTTCCAAACGCACACAATCCTGTAACTGTAATTCATACTGTTGCAATTGTTTTTCCAGTGCTTCAATCAAGTTTTGAATATGCTGCTGCTCTACAAAGATTGAGGCAAATTTTGGCTTTTGTGTGTTAAAACGTTGGCTTAAAGTCTGCTGCTGCTGCAAAAACTCGGCTTTGAGATCAGCCAGTTGTCGCTGTAATTGTTGCTGTTGTTCTGATTTTAAATGCTGACGTAGCGTACCTTTGGCATATTTAATACTTGGCGTCACCACTTCTTCTAAGCCGTAATAACCGCCTTTTAGCGTACATTGGCGCGTGCCGTTAAAATTACACACAATGCCACGAATTTCTTCGCCTTGTGCATCAATGGCAAAAAAGTCTTTATTCGTGCCCATTTTATCTAAGGCTAAATATAGAGCTTGATCTTGATAATGATGATCTAAATTGGTCACAGCATGTAGATAATCCTGTCCCTTGATTAAATAGCTATAATAGACATCATCGGTATAATAAAAATAGTTCAGGATTTCTTGTTCAAGCTGTTCTTTGTTATGGATTAAATCATCGAGCGCTAAATCATCATATAGCCCGCGCAATAGCACTTGATCTAAAATTTGCTCTACAAATGCGACATCGTCGAGCTGATTCCATAAACAATGTTTTAAAATAAATAAGTCACTGATAAGCACCGTGTCACGGCCATTTAAAAAAGCGGCTGCTTTGATTAAATAGGCAATGCGTTGCCAACGACGATCCGAAATATAAATCTGCTGATCAGCAAATTGCTGTTGCAGCTGCGCACGAATTTGACTAAAGGCATTTAACACATGCTCAGGCAAAACCACATCATAAATTTGCTCGCGCCAGGCTAATAATTCATCACGGCTAATTTTTAATTCTTCACTGACTTTAAGTTTACTGCTACTTGGGGCAGCATTTAATAAGGCAAAGAAATGCTGCTGCTGTTGAATTGGATGTACCTGCAAACGCAAAATAAAACGGTCATACAGTGCATCTAAGCCTTGCTCGGCTTGTGGAATTTCATTAGAGGCACTGATGAGTACTTTTAGCGGTACTTGTTGCAATACATCGCCATTTTTAAAGGTCTTTTCATTCAGCAGCGTGAGCAAGGTGTTTAAAATTGCTGGACTGGCTTTCCAAATTTCATCTAAAAAGGCAAATTCAGCTTTAGGTAAATAATGCTCAGTTTTACGGGTATATTGATCTTGTTTTAAGGCTTTTAATGATACTGGCCCAAATAATTCTTCTGGGGTGCTAAAGCGGTTCATCAAATATTCGAAATATTCAGAGACTTCAAAGCCTGCTGCCACGCGGCGCGAAATTAAACTTTTGGCTGTACCGGGTGCACCATATAAAAAACTGTTAGCACCTGCCACACCTGCCAATACACACAGCGCAATCGTTTGTTCACGTTCAAACATGTGCTCAGATAATGTTTGAATTAAAGTATGCATTCGCTTGTGCATCATGACCGATCATCTTGTAGCAGAAAACTAAATTGTAACCATGAATTGGTTCAAATATAAATCAAAGCTTTAATATTTGCTGTTTTAAGCAGCAATCGAGCAAACACTCTAATGCCTTGCTTACTAACCTTGCTATGCGTGTATTGAGCCAATGATAAAGAAAGCGTAAGGACTCTCTCCTTCCCCTACGCTTTCTAATGGCAAAATAGTAGCGTGATTTTTAAAGCAAGTAAAAACGATCTTTATTATTATAAACATCATTTTTACCGATTGTTTAAAATTAAAACGCTAAATTTTAATCATTTACTGAAATCAATATTGTCATTTAGTAGGGTAAATCACTGCCGTTTCAATGAAGCGTTTCATTCTGTACGCATTAATGCAAATGTGGCCACTGCATGCGCAATCATGTCTGCATTGCCGTCAGAATACATACTCATTTCAGCCGTGGCTAAATTTTTACCCGCTTTTAAAATTTTGGTATGCACAATAATCGCCTGATCTGCCGCGGCACGGCGCAAAAAATTAATATTTAAATTCGTGGTAAATGCACTCGCAATAATACCTTGATCCGCCATAATCCCCACATAAGCGGCAAAGTCGGCAATTTGCATTAAAGTTGGCCCCGAGACTGTCGCACCAGGGCGTAAGTCTTCCTCTTGAATATGACGTTTTAAGATGGTGCTGTCGGGTAAAATTTTTTCGAGCTGAAATTTTTGCATCGCACGCGGAAAATGTGTGACTAAATGCTGTTGTAGCTCAAGCAGTGATAACATAAGCGTCCTTGTTGTGATGTTTTTATTGTCGTCTTGAGCATAAAAAAACGCCAAAGTACATGCAAGTACTTTAGCGTCATATTTAACTGAAAATTAGCTTGAATGCTCAAGCTCTTTCACAATGGCTTGATTAAAGGCAGGCAGATCATCTGGACAACGTGAGGTGATCAGTACCCAATCATGCATCGCACAACGCTGTACTTCTTGATCGACCCAGTTGCCTCCTGCATGTTGTAAATCTAAGCGAATGCTATGATAAGAGGTTAAGGTTTTGCCCTGAATACGTTCAGCATCAATCAATACCCAAGGCGCATGACAAATGGCGGCAATCGGACGACCATGATCAGCGAAGTATTGAATAATACGCTGTGCGTCTTGATCCACACGCAATTGATCAGCATTGACCGTACCTCCCGGAATTAGCAATAAAGCATAGTCATCTACATTCACGGAACTTAAGCTGCTATCTGGCTCAAAATCAATGGCTGGCTTGCTATCCTGTTCTACGGTGCGTACAGCTTTATTTTCAATTGCAGCATGAATGGCTTCTATACCTTTACTGCGTAAAAATTCCAGCGGTTGCTGTAATTCTGCCAGCTCTACTCCCGTATTGGAGGTCATGATAAGCACTTTTTTCTGACTCATACTCATTCCTTCTCATATTTTTTTTGCGCCTCATTTACTGTAAAGCAAATCCAGCCAGATCAGGTTGAGTTATATAGTGCCTATGTATGTTTATGCAGGAATTGAGCAGCAGATTGTAAATATTAGCCCTGAATTGCATTTAGTTTTATAAGCTCAATACTAAAAAAAGGAGTACTGGCATGCGAAAATGCGCCCAAGCTTTAGCCAAGAAAAAATGCTGTATTAGCTTTATCGAAAGTGCAACCTGTGGTTATCTCGCCCACCGCTTTGCTCTTACACCTCAATCTGGAAAAATTTTAGTCGGTGGTTTAGTGTGTTACGACTTAAAAGTCAAAAAAAATGTCTTAGGTGTGCCTCAAAAACTGGTGAAAAAGTATAGTCCTGAATCTATGCAAGTCACTGAAGAACTGGCGCGCCGTGCCCCAAAATTATTTGATTGTGATATCTATGTGGCCTGTACAGGATTACTTAAAAAAGGCGGCAGTGAAACTCCGGATAAACCTGTCGGTACATTTTTTTATAGTATCTTATACCAAGATAAAATTTATAATCAGCGCTGTTATTGCACCGGCACTCAGCAGGAAAAATTAGATAAAGTACTGAAAAAAATCTGTAAAACATTGCTTAAATTACTCAACACACACTAACGTAAGCGTTGTAATGCACGTTGTCTTTTCATTAAGCCTAGAACTTTTTTACGCGCATTAATTTCTTCTTCATTAAAAGGCAATATCTTTTGCAGCTGTGCCATGCTTTGACTGGCATGCTCAATTAAATAACAATCCTGCTCCACACTCCATTGTGCTGTGAGCTGCAGTGCCGCCTGCTGTTTAGAACGCTTCATTTTTTCACTCAACATTTTTTCTTATAGAATAAAATAAAATGAGAGACATGCAAAAATTTCAGACTAATGGCAGGAAAAAGACCCTAGCATAAAATCGTAACAAGGTAACAGGGGTGTCAATTCATTTATGCTAGAGCAAGGTTATTATTGGTCGCAATTCCGACAAAATCAATCAAGATTACTAATCACCCAACAACGCTTAAATAAGTTTACAAATTGTGTGAAAATTCCTCCAAAATAAGCTTTTTAAGCTGCTCAACTGTGTTGAGGTTAACATTTTTAAATTTCACTAAACTGTAGCTAAGTATTCTGTATTTTTGACTGGTTAATGCAGTTGAACTTCATTTTAGAGTTGATGGGTAATAGGATTTAAGATCCATTCATTCCAATACAAAATCAGGACCAAAAGCCTGATTGATAAGCCATACAAATAGCAAAAGAGCATCAATTTATATCATCTCTAGCTGCACTTTTAACAGATCCATCATGAATGATAAAAATTGCGCTACAGCTTATGTTTAAATATACTACAGACTAACTAAAAATAATGCTGACCTAAAAACACAACACAATTCTATTTAGGATGTAGTCGATGCCTTTACAACAATTATTAAGCGTAAGTCGCCCTATTGCTTGGGGTGAAATGGATGCGTTTGGACATTTAAACAATGTACATTATTTCCGTTATATTGAAGATGCGAGAATTGCCTTTTTGGATGCTTTAAATTTCTTCGAACATTCGCTGTATAGTGTGATTTTAAAAAACGAATGTACCTATAAACAACCCGTTTTTTACCCTGATACGCTCACCACCAAAGCCTTAGTGACACATGTGGGCAAGAGTAGTTTTGTAATGCAATATGATATTTATAGCCAAGCACAAAATTGTTGTGTGGCCAGCGCCAGTAGTGTGATTGTGCTGGTATGCAAAGACAGTTTTGTAAAACAGCAGATACCAACTCAGATGAAAAATGATTTACAACGCTATATGCAGCAGTTTATACAAGCAGCCTAAAAAAGAGCCATCTTTCGATGGCTGTTTTATTTAAGACACTTGAGCTAAATCATTATGATCTAAATCACGAGGTAATTCACGACGCAAAATTTTTCCTACCGCTGATTTAGGCAATTCATCTATAAATTGAAGATATTTTGGAATTTTATAATTGGTCAGCTGCTGCTTTAAATAACTGTGTATTTCTTCTTGAGTCAAGCTTGGATCTTTCTTGACAATAAAGGCTTTAGGCACTTGACCAGATTTTTCATCCTCTACTCCAATTACTGCACTTTCTAGCACTTTAGGATGCAGTGATAAGACATATTCAATTTCATTTGGATAAACATTAAATCCTGACACTAAAATCATGTCTTTTTTGCGATCCAAAATGGTGATGTAGCCCTGTTCATTCATCGAACCAATATCACCACTTAAGAAAAAGCCATCTGGAGTAAAGACTTTCTGGGTGGCTTCTGGCTGTTGCCAATAACCTTTCATTACTTGGGGGCCACGAATCGCAATTTCTCCCGCTTGGTTAAAGCCAAGTCGTCGACCATGCTCATCTAGAATAACAATTTCGGTACCTGCAATTGGCAAACCAATAGTTTCATTAAAGCGTTCACTTAACGGTGGATTAAACGTTGCTGTGGGCGATGTTTCTGATAAGCCATAGCCTTCATAAATATAGCGACCGGTCACCGCTTGCCAGCGATCTGCAGTTGCTTTTAAAATTTTAGCGCCGCCACCTGTCGTCGTTTTCAAATGACTATGATCTAAACTAACAAAACGTGGGTGATGTGCCAAAGCATTAAATAACGTATTCACTGCTGGAAAAACCGTAGGTCTGTATTGCTGATATTGGTCAACTAAGCTGTCTAAATCGCGTGGGTTTGGAATAAGAATATTGGCGAAACCACGTGCCAAACCATAACTAAATAAGCAAATGGTAAAGCCATAAATATGATACAGCGGCAGCGCGCATAATACTGATTCACCATCTTCTGCAACGCGATCACCAAAATGACTCACGAACACAGTACTGTTTTGTGCCACATTAAATAAAATATTGGCATGAGTGAGTTCTGCACCTTTAGATAAGCCTGTAGTGCCCCCTGTGTATTGTAAAATGACCGTATCTTGTTGCTGTTGTTGTAGCGGATTTAATTCAGACGCTGGGGTGTTTTCTAAGATATTGAACAAATCAAATGCTTTTACCTGTTGAGGGCATGCAGGAATATGCGGTGCTGATGAGGTTTGCAAGACCAGATCTGTAGCCGTGGTCGCAATAATATGGGTTAAATCAGGGCACTGCTCTAAATCTTGTAGCTTTTCCAAAGTTGAATTTAACGCAATCAAAACCTGAGCCTCTGAGTCTTGTAATTGATGATATAACTCACGCTGGGTATAAAGTGGATTAACGTTAACTAAAATATAACCTGCTCTTAAAATTGCAAAGCTTGCAATTGGATACTGAATAATATTGGGCAGCATGACCGCAATACGACTGCCCGCAGCAATACCTTGTTGTTGCAAAAAATACGCTAATCTGTGACTGAATTCATCGACTTGTTGAAAGCTATATTTTTGATTAAGAAAAATAAATGCGGTTTTCTCTGCAAATAAACGCAGTTTTTCATCAATCACTTGCGCTAAGGTTAAATCCGGATGTGGTGGAACAAATGCAGGATTAACGTTCCATCGTTGATACTCAGCAATCCATGGTTGTTGTGACATAACTCACTCCTGTGACCTATTCTTATAGTTTTGTATAGTGAAATATTATTTTAAATCAGCTCAAATCATAATGGATAGACCAGTACAAATGCAACATCCAGTTAGTACACAATCGTATTTTTACAATTTTTTGACTATTTAGATCAATTTAACGCTGTAAAAGTATAAAAAACATGCTAAACATATTATTCCGTTAAGCGGAATTTAATTCCTAAAACTCAAAAATCAACATTATTTTAAAATAACAACTCTAAACAGGATGTGCTCAATGACGGATCATGTAGCAGACGCATCAGCTGCCCAAGAGGCACAGGTGCAACCCAAAAAAATATGGCTGACTGCTTTTATCTTGTGTTTCTTTATTTTATTGGCAGACGGAATTGATATTGCATTTTTAGCCTATAGCTTGACCAGCTTAAAGGCTGAATTTAACTTAACCACAGTACAAGTAGGTGCTATTGGCAGTTGGAGCTTAGTCGGCGGCGTAGTAGGTGGCTTAATTGGGGGTTGGGCGTGTGACCGCTTTGGCCGGGTAAAAGTCATTGTTTTTTACATGATTTTAGCGTCCACCTTATCTTGTACCTTAGGTTTTGTTGATTCATATCACCAATTTATTATTATTCGTAGTATTGCAGCCATTGGTTTGGGCTCTTTATATATTGCTTGTAATACCTTAATGTCTGAATATGTACCGACTAAATACCGTACTACTGTTTTAGCAACACTCATGACCGGTTTCACCTTAGGCTCTTTATGTGCGACTTTATTAGCAGGTTGGATTATTCCAGAATATGGCTGGCGTATGCTGTACTGGATTACGATTATTCCGATTGTATTGGCATTTCTGCTGTACTTTTTAGTACCTGAACCAGACTCTTGGCAGCGCTCGCGCGAAATAAAACGCCAAGAAGCTCGAAATCCTAACCACAAAGTCAAAAAACAAAATCCTTATCTGGTCATTTTACGTGATAAGAATCATCGCTGGATGTTTATGTTATGGATTTTAAGTGCTGGTGCGCTACAGTTTGGTTATGCAGGCTTAAGTAATTGGTTACCTGCATATTTAGAATCGGATTTAGGTATCAAGTTTAAGGAAATGACCACCTACATGGTAGGTACTTTCTTAATTATGATTTTTGCTAAAGTCGTCGCCGGTGTGCTAGCAGATCGCTTTGGTCGCCGTGCTTTATTTGCTTTTGGTACGATTGGTACTGCATTATTTTTACCTATTGTTATCTATTTTAACACGCCAACCAATATCTTATGGTTAATGCTAATGTTTGGCTTTTTATATGGCATGCCATTTGCTATTAATGCCACCTATATGACCGAAAGCTTTCCAACTTCTATTCGTGGTACAGCAGTGAGTGGTGCATTTAACATTGGGCGAATTGGTGCTGTCTTTGCACCGCTCACTATTGGCTATTTCGCGCATGGTGGCTCAATTGGCACAGGTCTTTTAGTCATGGCTGTGGCTTATTTTATTTGTGGATTAATTCCAGCTTTACTGATTAAAGACCGTTTATACGATCCACAAAAAGCAGAATAAATTCAATATACAAAAGCCCCTCAATTGAGGGGCTTTTGCTCATCTACAGATCATATAATTAAAATTTAGCCATGAATGGCAATTGAATGGGCATAAAGTTTAACTAAATCGCTGGGCCAAAATATTTAGATCCGTCACCTAAGCACCAATTGATCTTTTAGAAATTCTTATATACACTAAATTTAGAAAAGATTAAAAGTTAGCTATAATTTTTATATAACATATTTATTAATAAAAATATTTTCTGTAATGAGGTCCTATTTATGAAACCAATACTTATGCTATTCAGTGCCTTAACTTTAGCTGCCTGTACATCCACACCCCATCAAAACACTTGGTCTACAGCGCAAATGCAGCAAGCCAAAACAGATTGTGCTTATGAAATTTCATTAGCCAAACTAAGTAATACAGAACATGCTAGTAAATTAGATGCCTGCCTAGCTCAGCACGGTCATAAAAAATAATGTGCTATTTATACAATGATTAAGTTACGTATAAGCTTAAATTGATTTAGGAAATTTAAGCTTATCTCTTTTTATACTGCTGATCATATCGCAAAGCACGGACTGTTTTTGTGTTGTACCCATCCCCCATTTAAATCCTATTCATGAGAAGATTTACCTGGTCTTTTATTTATATTTTACTAAAAAGCGAAAAGAGAATAATGGATCGATTCAAGAGTTTAAGCAATCTATAAGTTACTCATGCTTTTCATTATTATAGATTACAAAAAAGCGCCAATTATTGGCGCTTTGAGCATTTAGGCGACTGTTTGTTGCTGTATATATTGATAATGATAACCACTGCGCTTGAAATGCTGATTTTGATCACGGAAAGAATGTGCAAAATCAGGCCAAATAAGCGTCAGTTTGCGACTCACCGGATCTAAATACCAACTTTTACAGCCCTCAGATAACCACACGCTGCCTTGAGATAAAGTTTGTAAATCTGCCATATAATCAGCTTCAGCTTGTTCATCCGCTTCAAAGACTTGAATCTGCTGTTGTTTAAAAAAGTCTAAAGCATCTAAAATTAAATCAAATTGTACTTCAAGGAAGTATAATGCTGAATTATGGCCTGTAGCAGTATTAGGGCCATTTAAAATAAATAAGTTAGGGAAATTGTGCACCGTGGTCGATTGATAACCTTGCATGCCATTTTGCCATTGCTGTTCTAAACTCAAGCCGTGTTTACCCACTACTTTACTGGCATAAGGCGGTCGTGCTGCCTCAAAACCTGTCGCAAAAATAATCACATCGACATCATAAGCATTGCCCTTTTGACTGATGACTTGACTGGCATTAATTTCAGATAAAGCCGCATCTTCTAGGGTCACATGAGCTTCGAGAAAGGTGGGATAATAGCTATTGGATAATAATAAACGTTTACAGCCCGGCTGATAGTTAGGTGTAAGCTTGGCCCTTAACGTTGGGTCAGGTACTTGCTTCGCTAAAAAGTTAAGGCAATTTTTTTTCACCCGCTCAATTTGGCTCGTGACATTGCGACGCTGCGCGAAGTTATATTCATTACCCCAAAAAATTTCATGGCGTAACTGCGCCATACTTGCGGGGTCTTTGGCAAAAAGTTGCTTTTCAAGCGTGCTATAAGCACGGTCAGGGCGCGGTAAAATATAAGGTGCACTACGCTGTAAAACAGTGAGTTGTTTGGCACATTTGGCCACTTCAGGTACTAGTTGTATGGCTGAGGCACCAGAACCAATCACCGCCACACGTTGATTGCTGAGATCTATATCATGCTGCCAACGTGCTGAATGCATGATTTGCCCTTGGAATTGTTCAATTCCTTGAATATTGGGTAAACGTTCATCTGCTAAATGCCCCGTGGCAGTAATTAAAAAATCTGCACTGTATTGTCCTTGTGAGGTTTGAATGTGCCAACGTTTTAAGTCACTTTGCCATGTGGCACATTCAAGTGAAGTATTAAAATCAATGTGTTGACGAATCGCATACTCATCACAGGTTTGAATTAAATAGTTTTGTATTTCTTGACCTTGTGGAAAAACCCGTGACCAATTTGGATTTTGTACAAAAGAAAATGAATACAAATGTGACGGCACATCACAAGCAACACCAGGATAAGTGTTGTCACGCCATGTGCCACCAACTTCATTAGCCCGCTCAATCAGTCGAAAATTCTCAATCCCTTGTTGTTTTAAACGAATTGCCATGCCTAAACCGCCAAAGCCCGTTCCAACAATTAAAATTTGATAATGTTGCATCAAAACATCTCCTTAAGGCAGCAGCGCAGCGAGTGTACTGTTGGCGTGATAACGCTCAGCATGCTGACTAAATAAATGAATTAAACGGACCACCTCAGCAGGTGCTTCAATATATAAAGCATGTCCAGATTGAATCTCGCTATAACGACTATTACGGATCCCTGCAAACAATAATTTGCCTTGTGCATAAGGAATCATACGATCTTGTGTACATGCAACGACCAAAGTTTGCGCGCTAATTTCTTTGAGCAAGGCGGTAATATCAATACGACAGTTTAAAATACGCTGTTTGGCCGCATCCTTAGAAGGTGTCACAAAGCGAGCGAGATCGAGTACTTGTTGTTGATTGCGCAGTGATAAATATTGATCACTGTATAAACAATAGTTAATAAAATGCGGCAAAGCTTGCGAGCGCTCTTCAAATAAAGTTTGCCAAACATGGTTACGTAATTGCTGTACGGAACTGGTTTTCGCCCAACCTGCCAGTAAAATTAGCCGTGAGATCCGCTCACCCAATTCTGCCGCCAATTGAGCGGCAATTACAGCACCTAAAGAATAACCAACTACTGTAATCTCTTCATCTGCCTCGGTATATTGCTCAATCAGCGCAGCAACTTGAGCACTAAAGTCATGCACCTCAAGATCATCTCGATCCGGTGTATAAAGATCAATCGACAAGACACGCTGATGTACCGCAAGCATTGGAAAAATATAGTTAAAATGCTTATCCGTACTCCCACCTGTACCGTGAATTAAAACAATAGTCGGATGTTGGCTACGTTGCCCCGCTTCATAAAAACGTATACTTTGTTGTTGATGGTTGAATTGTTGTACTTTTGCGTCTAAGTCCATAATTTACTCCTACGCAGATATAAAAAAACCCACAACTGGCAAAATTGTGGGTGGGAAAAAACTTAATCGAATTTAAATTCATCTGGATCTAAAAGATACAGACTTTGGCTACCGGCCATAATATTGCCACGATGCGTTAAGGTACGCGGTAAAATACGTTCAAAATAGAATTGACTGGTTTTCACTTTAGCTGCGTAAAATGGATCTTGGCTATCTTGCGCTTTTTCCGCCGCCACCAACGCCATTTTGAGCCATAAATAAGCAAATACCACATAGCCTGAGAAATATAGATAATCGACTGAAGCGGCACCAATTTCATTGGCTGAGCTTTTGGCTTGTTGTTCTACAAAGCTCGTTAAATCTAGCCATTGACTGACCAAATCTGAGAGTTGCTTAAACTGAGTAGAAAATTGGTTTTTAGTTTGATTTTGTTCAATAAAAATTTTAATCTCGTCAGTCAATGGATGCAATAACTCTAATTTAGAACCTAAGACCTTACGCGCCAGTAAATCAATTGATTGAATTTCTGTAGTGCCTTCATATAAGCAAGCAATACGGGCATCGCGTGCCACTTGTTCCATACCATGTTCTGCAATGTAACCATGCCCACCAAAAATTTGCATACCGTGTTTAGCCGCTTCCAAACCTGTTTCGGTCATAAATGCCTTTGCAATTGGTGTTAATAAGGCCAAACGATCTTCAGCTTGCTGTTTTTCTACTGCACTTGTTGAAGCTTCCGCTAAATCCGCATAGCTGGCTAAGTAATAAGCTAAGGCGCGTGAACCTTCTGCAAAGACTTTTTGCGTTAATAACATATTCCGCACCGCAGGGTGCACGATAATTGGATCAGCAGGTAAATCAGGACGTTCAGCTCCAGTCAAAGCACGCATCGCTAAGCGTTCTTTGGCGTATTTTAATGCCCCTTGATAAGCTGACTCTGCTGCAGCCAACCCTTGAATGGCTGTACCAATACGCGCTGAGTTCATAAAGGTAAACATACAATTTAAGCCACGATTTTCAGGACCTATTAAGTAACCCTTGGCTTGCTCAAAATTTAAAACACAAGTGGCATTACCATGAATACCCATTTTATGTTCGAGTGCGCTGCAGATCACACCATTAGGTTCCGCCACAGCACCGTTCTCATCTAGATTAAATTTAGGCACAATAAATAGAGAAATACCTTTGGTGCCTTTAGGCGCATCAGGTAAACGTGCCAAAACAATATGGACAATATTTTCAGCCAAATCATGGTCACCAGCTGAAATAAAGATTTTCTCTCCACTAATAGCATAGCTACCATCTGCTTGTGGCACTGCTTTGGTGCGAATTAAACCTAAATCGGAACCTGCATGTGATTCGGTTAAACACATGGTACCTGTCCAACGTCCTTCTAATAACGGCACCAAGAATTTTTGTTTTTGCTCTTCACTGCCGTGATGTTCTAAAGTACGCATTGCACCGTGTGCTAAGCCCGGGTACATCCCCCATGACCAGTTGGTCGCGGTAATCATTTCTGACATAGCAATACGTAGCAGAGTGGGAAAACCCTGACCACCGTAGTTTTCATCACCTGTTAAGGATGGAAATCCTAAAGCAACATATTGTTGATAAGCTGCTTTAAAGCCTGTTGGTGTGGTGACTACACCATTGTCTAAACGGCAACCTTCTTGATCACCAATAGCATTTAAAGGTAATAACTCATTTTGGCAAAAATCAGCAGCCACTTGTAAATATTGGGCAAAAAGCTCTTCTGAAACTTTATCTTGATATTTGGGCAGCGCTTGATATAGCTGTTCAATCTTGAGCACATCATTGAGTACAAAGTGCATATCTTTTAAAGGTGCTTGGTATGGTCGCATCGCTAAATCCTTTGGCGTCTCTAGTTATTCTTGTTTAGTTTCGTACAACGAAATTTAATTCTAAAAATACTATAGTGTCTGTATAGAAAAAAATCTAGCCTTTTATGTTTTTTCAGGCAAAAAAATTATTCATGATGATTTAGATATCATAAAATGACTTAAACGCTGGCCAATAATCTGCTGCGCCTGTTGAATAATGCTTTGAATTAAAGCATCACAGCTTGGAATATCATGAATCAGGCCCATTACCTGCCCTGCACTGATCAGACCTGCATCAAGGTCCCCAGTTTCAAGCACTGTTTTACCACGGGCACCGCTGACCAAGTGACGAATCATGTCAAAACTCGCCTGTGGATTTTGACTGATCTGTAAAACTTGCTCCGAAATGGAATTTTTGGCCACGCGTGCGGTATTATTAAATTGCCGATACAGGAGTTGCGTCGCGCGCTCATCTTGCTCGAGATAAAATTGTTTCACCCGAGGATGAATCGGTGCTTCTTGAGTCGCGCAAAAACGTGTACCCATATTGATGCCTTCTGCGCCTAAAGCCAATGCTGCCACTAAACCACGTCCATCAGCAAAACCACCACTGGCAATTAATGGCACGCGCACCTGATCAGCGGCAGCTGGGATTAATACTAAGCCTGGAATATCATCTTCTCCTGGATGCCCTGCACATTCAAAACCATCAATCGAAATGAGATCTGCACCAATCCGTTCGGCCGATAGCGCATGCCGTACCGAGGTACACTTGTGAATGACTGTAATCCCGTGTGCTTTAAAGGCTTCAATATGCTCATGTGGGCGGTTACCAGCGGTTTCGACAATCTTTACCCCACTTTCAATGATGACTTGCCGATAATCTGCATAAGGGGGTGGCTGAATACTCGGCAATAAGGTCAAGTTGACCGCAAATGGACGATCCGTCATGCTTTTGCAACGTTGAATTTCGGCAGCTAATGCATCGGGCGTTGCTTGAGTTAAGGCGGTGAGTGTACCTAGTCCACCGGCATTAGAGACAGCGCTGGCCAGCTCCGCTGTTCCTACCCACATCATACCGCCTTGAATAATTGGATATTGAATACCTAAACATTGTGTAACACGCGTTTGCATCAGATTCTCCTAGCGTCCCAAAAATACTGCGGGACGTTTTTGTTTAAATGCTTGCACACCTTCTTTAAAATCATAACTATGCAAAGCAAAATATTGTAAATTACGTTCTAATTCTAATTGTTGGGCAAGGCTATGCTCGCTACTGCGATACAGCGCTTGTTTGGTAAAACCCAGAGCTTGAGTTGGTCGCTTGGCTAATTTTTCACATAAAGCTTGTACTTGATATTCAAAATCATCATCAGCAACGGCTTGCCAAATCATGCCCATTTTTTCTGCTTCAAGCGCATTAACGGCTTCCCCCAATAAGGTTAAACCGACTGCTTTGGCATAACCCACTAAACGTGGCAACATCCAAGTGCCGCCAGCATCAGGTACTAACCCAATATTAGAAAAAGATTGGATAAACTGAGCACTGTGTTTGGCAATCACTAAATCACAGGCCAGCGCTAAATTGGCACCTGCACCAGCAGCCACACCATTGACAGCCGCCACCACAGGTTTGGCCGACTGACGAATGCTTTGAATTAAAGGATTATAATAACGCTCTAAACTGCCCTCTAAAGGCAACGGTACACCCTGCTGTGCTGAGCTTTCACTTAAATCTTGCCCTGCACAAAAGGCACGTCCTTGGCCGCTGATTACAATCACACGCACCTCATGATCTTGACTGAATGAGGCAAAAGCATTGGCCAATTCTTGATGTAAACTTTCATTAAAGCTATTTAAACGTTCGGGACGGTTTAAAAGAATGCGCGCAATCCCAGCGCGTTTTTCGATTAAAATACTCTGCATATTCAAACCTGTATAGATCATTAATAACCGCGGCTCAAATCCACCTCATGCTCTAAGGCGTGGCCATGTTGTAGTCTTAAATCGTTCTCAATAATTTGTTTGACCACGGCGGACATCGGTGCATGTGAGGCAATATGTGGGGTGACTACAATATGAGGATGCTGCCAATATGGATGACTTTTAGCTAAAGGCTCTTGGTCAAACACATCTAAAATTGCACCCGACAATTGCCCTGTATCTAATGCAGCAAGTAGATCTTGCTCCACCAAATGCTGACCACGCCCACAATGAATGAGAGCTGCACCTTTTTTTAGCTGCTGAAATAGGCGTTGATCAAAAATGGCCAAGGTTGCATCAGTGAGTGGTAATAAATTAATTAAAATGTCACAGTCTGCTAAAAACGCTTTTTGCTGCTTGACCCCCACAAAACTGTCTACATTTAACAATTGCTTAGCAGAATTTGACCAACCGCGTACCTGATACCCCAAGTCGGCTAAAGCCTGCGCCACGAATGCCCCCATGTGCCCCAAGCCCATGACGCCAATACAGATATCTTGGCGGCTGCGTTGGCGCTGCTGTTGCCAAATCTGTTGCTTAGCTTGAGTAAAATAACGATCAAAGGCACGCTGAAAATACAACACGCCCCAAAGTACATAATCCAACATACCTTGTTGATGGACTTGATCTAATACTCGGCAGACCCGATATTGATGATCTAAATGCGCTAAATCTAAATGTTCGACTCCAGCAGCAATGGAATGTAGCAGCTGCAACTGCGGCAATTGTTGTAATTGACTCAGATCTGGAAACCAGCAAGCAGCCGTACGCGCCTGTAAAGCTTGTGGCGTATTGGGTGTTGTAATCGGCATTTCAGGCGCGTATTTTTTAAAGACTTGTATTAAAATTTTCTCGACCTCAGGTCGGCTACTGGCAATCACAATCATTGGCAATAGGCCTCCTGCTGCTCGGCAATTAGTGACAATGCCGCTTGCCAAGCACGCTGTAAAATCGGTTCAATTAAAGGACTGGAAAACTGTTTCGCGGTTTTTTCACACACCGTTACATCGGGATAATACAACTCACTGCCACCACTTAAGGCTTTGACTTGCGCTTGGCAAGCACGCTCTAGAAAATAAATTTCATGAAACGCCCGCGCAATAGATTCTCCTAAAGCCAATAAGCCATGATTACGTAGCATCATGGCACGTTTATCACCTAAGTCTGCTACCAAACGTTCACGCTCATCGGTCGATAAAGCAATGCCTTCATAATGGTGATAGGCCAGTTGCCCATAAAATTTCAATGCATGTTGCGAGATCGGCAACAGTCCATGTTTTTGTGCTGATACTGCAATGCCATCGGCAGTATGGGTATGAATAACGCAATCAATCTCAGGGCGGGCATGATGTACTGCAGAATGAATCACAAAACCCGCTTGATTGACGGGCTTATCTTGATCATAGCTAGCAATAACCTGACCTTCATGATCAATTTTAACCAAAGTCGAGGCGGTCATTTTTTCAAATGCGACCCCATATTGATTAATTAAAAAGTGTTGTGGTTGATCGGGTAAACGATAGCTAATATGCGTATCAATTAAATCGGTCATTTTATAATAAGCAATCACCCGATACAGTGCGGCAAGCTCACAGCGTGCTTGCCACTCGAGTGGGCTGACCTGATTTTTTATACTCATGGCGTAATCCTTGACGCTGATTATTATTGTGCTTTATTGTTATAGCATATTTTAAATAAAACAGAATATAATTTCACAAAGCGAAATAAAACAAGGATAATCAATTATGGATATGCAACATATGAGCGGTTTAGAATATTTAACTGCCATTCAACAAGGTAAAATTCCTGGTTCTGCCATGGCAGATATTATTCCCATGCGCCTAACAGTGGTCAAACCACAGTATATTGAATATGAAGTAACTCCTGATGAACGTCATTTCAATTTACAACACGGCATTCATGGCGGCTTTTGTGCCACAGTCTTAGATAGTGCTACAGGCGCAGCTGTACACACCACTGTCGGTAAAGGGGTCAAATTTTCTACCATTGATTTAAACGTCAAAATGCTAAAAGGTTTGCAAAGCGGTCAAACCTATACTGCAATTGGTGAAGTGATTCGTACTGGACGCAATGTACTGACGTCAGAAGGGCGTATTATTGATCCTGAGGGTAACATCTATGCCTACGGGTCAGCGACTTTACTCATTACCTCGCATTCAACCTAAACACAATCAGCCCCATTGCTGGGGCTTTTTTTAGCTCATATTCAGCGCATCTTGAATATTATGCACCATATGAATCAAACGTGGACCAATTTCATTTTCCAACTTTTCTTGACCCAGCAAATAACTTGGCGCACCGCAGTTAAACACTAATAAGCCATGTTTTGAGTGTACTAATGGCACGGCGACCGAATTGACATCCTTATGCCATTCACCAATCGATAAGCAATAGCCATAATCTTGATAATCGCGAAAAGCACGTTCTAAGTTACGTTTAATTTGTGGCCAATCATCGCCATGGCGTTTGGCTAAAGCGTCCATTAAAAAATTACGTTCACTTTGTTCCATCGCGGCTAAACAGGCACGTCCCATCGCACTCGAATGAATCGGTAAAGTCGAACCAATTGGGCGACGCATGGTTAGGGTTAAATCATGTTGCACCACATCTAAATACATCATATTTAAACGATCACGGGTCGCCATAGCCACTGGTGCTTGAGCATATTCAGCCATGGCCTCCATAAATGGATGCGCATGTACACGTGCCGAAATATTAGACAGGGCTGCATAACCTAAAGCGAGTACGCCAATATCTAGCGTATATTTGGTCGAGTTATTCAACTGTTTTAAATAGCCCAACGACACTAAAGTATTGGTAATTCGAGCAATAGTGGGTTTGGGTAGACCTGTCATGGTAGACAGTTCAAGATTACCTAGAACCTGATTCGTTGCTGAAAAACAACGTAAAATCTCTAAACCACGCGCAAGTGACGCAATAAATTGCGGATTATTTTCACGGTGGATATGGGAAATTGGATCTAGGCGAATCTCATCAAGATTAATTTTTTTTGTTGGTTCTTGTGCTTCTGTTTGCATTGATGACTCACCTAAATAAAATTATACTGCTAAAAATGATAACATTTTATTTCATCATTCAGAACAAATGCCATGAAAAACGAAATTTCATGGCATGTTTGAACTTAAGCAGCTTGGTTTTCGATCACCATCGCAAGGCCTTGGCCCAGACCAATACATAAGCTCACCACGGCATATTTTTTGCCTGTACGCTGTAAATGACGAGCGGTGGTGAGTGCCAGACGCGCGCCGGAACAGCCCAAAGGATGTCCAACAGCAATCGCTCCGCCATTTGGATTGACTCGTGGGTCATTTAAATCCACATTTAAACCTTTTAAGCAGGATAAAACTTGTGACGCGAAGGCTTCATTAATTTCAATCACGTCCATATCATCAAGGCTTAAATTGGCACGCTGTACTGCTTTTTTAATGGCATCTACAGGCCCTGCCCCCATAATACGCGGCTCAATACCTGCTGCTGCCGCAGAAATAATTTTGGCTAATGGTTTTAAACCATATTTATGTTGCACTTGCTCGCTGCCAATCAGCAAAGCTGCAGCACCGTCATTAATACCCGAAGCATTCCCTGCAGTCACCACACCACCTTCAAACAATGGTTTTAAATTTTGTAATGCAGCAAAATCTGAACTCGGGCGCGGATGCTCATCTTCAAGCACTTGTTTAGGAGGTAGTTTTTTACCTTGTGGTACTTCAATTGGGGTAATTTCGCCATCAAAGAAACCAGCCTGCTTCGCCGCTTGATATTTGGCTTGTGAAGCTGCGGCAAATTGGTCTGCTTGCTCACGGCTAATGCCATATTCTATAGCGACGTTATCACCAGTTTCTGGCATGCTATGTGCACCAAAAATCGCGGTAAATTTTGGATTTGGGAAGCGCGTACCAATGGTAGTGTCATAAATTTTGACGTCACGTCCAAATGCAGATTCGGTTTTTGCCATCACAAATGGGGCACGAGTCATACTTTCAACCCCACCCGCAATGTATAAATCACCTTCACCACAGGTAATCGCACGTGCTGAATCAATGACAGCGCCTAAACCGGAAGCACATAAACGGTTGACCGTTTGCCCTGGCACAGTCACTGGCATACCCGCTAACAATGCCGCAAAACGTGCCACGTTACGACTGTCTTCACCTGCTTGGTTAGTACTACCTAAAATGACATCTTCAACCTCATGGGCTGGAATTTTGGTTTTATCGAGTAGACTTTTAATCACTGAGGCTGCGAGATCATCAGCACGCACAGGTGCGAGTGCACCGCCATGACGACCGAAAGGTGAACGTAATCCATCGTAAATATATGCATTTAACATGTTTAATATCCTTATTATGCTGCTTGTTCTTGTTGCTGTTGTGGTTGATGATTAAGTTTTAAGCCCAGTTGTACACGGCGACGTAACCATGGACTTGGACGATAACGTGGATCATGAGTAATATGACTGATGCGTTCTAAAATGATAAATATTTTTTCAGCCCCCAACACATCGCCCCATTCAATTGGGCCATATGGATAACCCAAACCTAAGCGTACTGCAGCATTAATATCATCCACGCTGGCAATATTTTGCTGGGCGATATCACAGCCTAAGTTGACAATCATGGCCATGACACGCTGTGCTACAAAACCCACACTCTCTTGAATCACGCTTAAGCTTTGACCATCTAAATTAAAAATAGAATGAGCAGCTTGCAGTAAATGCGGTGCTGTCAGCAATGATGGCATCAGCGTCCGGTGTTTATCTAAGCCATAGAGCAGATCAATACATACCACTTGCTCTGGATTTACCCCATAACGCTGCGCTGCTGTGGTGGCATCTTCACCATAACAGGCCAATAACACTAAGCTGTTGGCTTGTGGCTGCGGCTGGGTATCAAGACGAATCTGGTGTTCGTTCAAATAACGCTTTAATACTTCAGCATCTTGTGTAAAGTCTGCACCAATCCAAACACTTGGATAATCATTTAAGCGACCAACAAAGATAGGGGCCACATCACCTTGCTTTTGCCCGCTGCGATAATCATAGAAGCCCTGCCCAGTTTTACGTCCCAGTTGCTTGGCAATATAGCGTTGACGCGTATTGACATTTGGACGATAACGCGGCTCATGGTAATACTGCTGATAGATCGACTCACTGACTGGATGGGAAACATCCATGCCCGTTAAATCACCGAGTTCAAACGGTCCCATTTTAAAGCCAATACCATCACGGTAAATTCTGTCAATCTCATAAAACTCAGCCACTTGTTCAGACAAAATCGCATAGGCTTCACTACCAAAGGCACGGCCGGCATGATTAATAATAAACCCTGGTGTGTCTTTGGCGACCACTGGACGATGTCCCATTTTCTCCGACAACTGTACCAAGGCCTGTACAATATCATCGCGGGTATAAAAACCTTGAATCACCTCAACTACTTTCATCAGCGGTACTGGGTTAAAGAAATGATAACCCGCTACGCGTTCAGGTTGCTGGCATTTGGCGGCAATTGCAGTAATGGATAAAGATGAGGTATTCGAAGCAATCACCGCATCTGCTTTTAACACTTGCTCGAGCTGTAGCATTAAATCTTGTTTAATTTCAAGATTTTCAATAATAGCTTCAACTACTAAATCACAGTCACTTAAATCTGATAGCTGATTGGCAATGTGCAAACGAGCGAGATCTTGTTCAGCTTTGGCATGGCTGAATTTACCTTTATCCGCCAATTGTTTTAAGGTTTGGCTGAGTTTTTGCTGAGCCTCTTGCGCAGCGCCTGCTTTGGCATCATATAGCCAGACTTCATGTCCTGATTGAATGGCAATTTGCGCAATGCCTGCGCCCATGGTGCCTACGCCAATCACGGCAATTTTTTCAATATGCAGACTCATTTTTATCGTCCTTGATAGGCTGGTTTACGTTTTTCGATAAAGGCTTGCATGCCTTCTTTTTGATCTTGTGAAGCAAACAACAGTTGGAAAGATTTACGCTCTA
Organism: Acinetobacter sp. CY05; assembly: GCF_059515805.1. Classification (NCBI taxonomy): domain Bacteria; kingdom Pseudomonadati; phylum Pseudomonadota; class Gammaproteobacteria; order Moraxellales; family Moraxellaceae; genus Acinetobacter; species Acinetobacter sp. CY05. The sequence goes on from NZ_JCAKMW010000009.1 coordinate 85,388, forward strand.
GACTTAAACCTGCTGAAAGTGGCAAGTCTTCAGCCATTAACGCTACTTCTTTAATTTGCTCTAAGGCAATTGGTGGCAGTTTTGCTAAACCTTGGGCAATTTTGACTGCTGTATGAATCGTTTCGCTGTCTTCGGTGACTTGCGATACCAAGCCCATCGCATAAGCTTCTTCGGCTGGCACCAAACAGCCCGTTAAAATCATACGCATGGCATGGAATTTACCCACTGCACGAAACAGACGTTGTGTACCGCCGGCACCTGGCATTACCCCAACTTTGACTTCAGGTTGTCCAAAATGCGCACTTTTACCTGCAATGATAATGTCAGCATGCATCGCCAGTTCACAGCCCCCGCCTAATGCATAGCCATTGACTGCCGCAATAACAGGTTTTGGACACTGTGATATGGCTGACCAATAGCGCTCCGTGCGACGTTGCATCATTTGAATCGGTTCGGCACTGGCCAACTCTTTTAAATCTGCACCTGCGGCAAAATCTTGTTCACCACCCGTTAATACAATGGCACGGACTTCAGGGTCATCACTTAAATCACGAAATGCTTGAGCCAAGCTTTGGCGGACTTGGGTATTTAGCGCATTTTTTGCTTCGGGGCGATGAATCGTTACCACAGCGACATGCTGCTGTTTTTCAATTTTTACGACCTGTTCCATAGGTTTTCCTTGTTTTTATTTTGCATCGTGAAAATTTGTTTTAAATCATAATTACGTTTTTTCCAATTTTTTAGCAAGTTTTTTTTGATTTTTATGCTTAAAAAACTGTAAAAGCAAATTTTTAAGTAAAAAAATGATTTTTTAATGGCTTTTTGCTTGTTTAATAGCCCATTTTATGATTAATATGTTTCGCATAACGAAATTTTAATAAAATTGTAGCAGGATTGCTGCAATGCAACAATAAATAGAGGATCTGAGCCATGATTCGTGATCAAGAGATGTTAGATCAATTACTCACCACCATTCGTCATTTTGTTAAAAAAGAATTGGTGCCAATTGAACATCAAGTGGATGAAACTAAAGAAATTCCTGAACATATCATTCAGCAAATGCGCGAATTAGGTTTATTTGGTCTGACCATTCCTGAGGAATACGGGGGATTGGGCATTACCATGGAAGAAGAGGTCTATGTGGCCATTGAACTTGGACATACTTCACCTGCCTTTCGTTCCTTAATTGGTACCAATAATGGTATTGGTTCAAGTGGTATCTTGATTGACGGCACGGAAGCGCAAAAACAAAAGTACTTACCACGTTATGCCAGCGGCGATATTATTGGTTCATTTTGCTTAACTGAACCGGATTCAGGCTCAGATGCGGCATCTTTAAAAACCACAGCCCTCAAAGACGGTGAATATTACGTCCTCAATGGTACCAAACGTTTTATCACCAATGCGCCGCGCGCCTCGACCTTTACGGTCATGGCCCGCACCAATCCTGAAATTAAAGGCGCCGGCGGGATATCCGCCTTCTTGGTCGAAGCTGGTACACCAGGTTTGTCCTTAGGTAAAGTGGATAAAAAAATGGGCCAGCATGGCTCTTATACCTGTGATGTGATTTTCGACAATTGCCGTGTCCATCAAGATCAACTTATTGGCGGGGTAGAAGGCGTGGGCTTTAAAACCGCGATGAAGGTTTTAGACAAAGGTCGTTTACATATTGCAGCCTATAGCGTGGGCATTGCCGAACGTATGCTTGAAGATGCACTGCAATATGCCTTAGAACGTAAGCAATTTGGTCAAGCCATTGCCGATTTCCAATTGGTGCAAGCTATGTTGGCAGATTCTAAAGCGGAAATTTATGCGGCTAAATGCATGGTAATTGATGCCGCCAAGCGCCGTGATGCAGGTCAAAACATCAGTACAGAAGCCTCCTGTGCCAAAATGTTTGCCACTGAAATGTGTGGTCGTGTGGCAGATCGCTGTGTCCAAATTCATGGCGGCTCAGGCTATATCAGTGAATATGCCATTGAACGTTTTTACCGTGACGTGCGCTTATTCCGCCTCTATGAAGGTACCACGCAAGTCCAACAAATTATTATCGCCAAAAATATGATGAAAGAAGCAAGCTAAGCTTAAATCTATATAACGCCACAGGATGTGGCGTTTTATCTTTGAGGATTTCATAATGACAACAGAAGCGATTGCAACAACGCAAGCGGTGAGCGAAACTCCGCGTCGCGTGTGGATCACTGCTTTTATTTTTGCATTTTTTATTTTGCTCTGTGACGGTGCTGATATCGGTATTTTGGCCTTTACCCTGACCAGTTTAAAAGCAGAATGGGGCTTGACCAGTGTTCAAGCCGGTGCGCTAGGTAGTTGGTCTTTAATTGGTATGGGTGTGGGGGGCTTTTTAGGTGGCTGGGCCTGTGACCGTTTTGGACGTGTCAAAGTCATCGTCATCTCCACCATCTCATTTTCTATTTTATCCGCCTACTCAGGCTTTGCTCAATCTTATGTTGAGTTTGCTGTACTACGCACCTTAGCCTGCTTTGGTTTGGGCTGCTTATATATTGCCTGTAATACCTTAATGTCAGAATACGTGCCAACCAAGCACCGTACGACTATTTTAGCCGCATTAATGACTGGCTATACCTTAGGTTCATTGGCCATTACCATGCTTTCCGGTTGGATTATTCCTGAATATGGCTGGCGTATGCTGTATTTCATTACTATTGCACCGGTGTTATTGGGCGTTTTAATGTACTTTATGGTACCTGAACCTGAATCATGGAAACAGGTCAATGCACTACGTCGCTCAGGTCAACTGCAAGATTTAACCACACAAAAAGGCAACCCTTATCTTGCCATTTTAAAAGACAAACAACATGGTCGCATGATGATCTTATGGTCACTCAGTTCAGGCTTCTTACTGTTTGGTTATTTTGGGGTAAGCAACTGGTTACCATCTTATCTAGAAGCAGAAATGGGCATTAAGTTTAAAGATATGGCCATCTATATGATGGGCACCTATGCCACCATGATTTTTGCTAAGGTGATTGCAGGTTATGTGGCCGACAAAATCGGACGCCGTGCAGTATTTGCTTTTGGTACGATGGGTACTGCAATCTTTATTCCTGTGGTTGTTTATATGCATACCCCTGAAAACATTGGCATATTAATGATTGTCTTTGGTTTCTTATACGGTATTCCTTATGCCATTAATGCCACCTATTTAACTGAAAGTTTCCCCACCGCATTTCGTGGTACAGCGGTCGGTGGTGCCTATAATATTGGTCGTGTTGGGGCAATTTTTGCGCCGCTGGCCATTGGTTATTTGGCGATGAATGGTTCAATTGGTACCGGTTTATTACTGATGGGCGCAGCCTATTTCTTCTGTGGCCTCATTCCTGCACTGTTTATTAAAGACCGTTTATACGATCCACAAAAAGCTGAATAAGGGATAAGCATATGATTAATAAAATTCGCCCCAATATGCATGACATCTTAAAACAAATTCCAGATGGCGCGCGAATTATGACCAGTGGCTTTGGGATTACAGGGCAAGCCATCGAACTCATTGAAGGTCTATTGGATTTAGGTACACGCGATCTGACTATTATTAATAATAATGCTGCATCCAGTGACCGCGGTTTAACCCGTTTACTCGAGGAAGGACGGGTCAGTAAAATGATCTGTTCCTTTCCTAAAACCAATAATTCTAATGTGTTTGAAACCTTATACCGTCAAGGCAAAATTGAACTCGAACTTGTCCCTCAAGGTAACCTTGCCTGCCGCATTCAAGCGGCAGGTGCAGGCTTGGGCGCGGTATTTACTCCAACAGGTTATGGTACTGCTTTGGCAGAAGGCAAAGAAACCCGACAAATTAATGGCAAAAATTATGTGCTTGAGTATCCAATCGATGCTGATTTTGCCTTAATTTGTGCACATCAAGCCGATCGTTGGGGCAATTTAACTTATCGTAAAACCGCGCGTAATTTTGGTCCCATTATGGCCAAAGCTGCCAAAACCACCATTGTACAGGTTAAAGAGCTTTTTGAACTCGGTGAGCTCGATCCAGAAAGTATCATTACTCCCGGTATTTTTGTACAACACGTGATTAAAGTCTAAGGAGAGACGATGCAAAAACGTACTCGTGAGCAAATTGTGGCACGCATTGCAGCCGATATTCCAGAGGGTAGCTATGTCAATTTAGGCATTGGCTTACCCACCAAAGTGGCGCAATTTTTACCTGCCGATAAAGAAATTATTTTACATTCGGAAAATGGCGTATTGGCATTTGGCCCTTGCTTAGGCCCTGAAGATCAAGACCCTGATCTGATTAATGCAGGTAAAGAGTTGGTCAGCCTATTAGATGGCGGCTGCTTTATGCATCATGGCGATTCTTTTGACATTATGCGCGGTGGTCATTTAGATATTTGCGTTTTAGGCGGATTTCAGGTTGCAGTCAATGGTGATCTGGCCAATTGGCATACTGGTGCTGCAGATGCTATTCCTGCCGTTGGGGGCGCAATGGATCTAGCCGTTGGGGCAAAATGCATTTATGTATGTATGGAGCATCTGACCAAACACGGCGAAGCTAAAATCGTGCAAGATTTAACTTACCCTGTGACTGGGCAACAATGCGTGGATCGGATTTATACGGACCTCTGCACCATTGACTTAAAAGATGGGCAAGCTCATGTGATTGAGATGATTCCTGAATTATCATTTGAAGAGTTACAAAAGCACACTGGATGTGCTTTAATTGATGCGCGTACTGTATAAGTACGCCATCGTACAATAAAAATATAAACATAAAAAGGATAATTTATGAAGAAATTACTGTTTGCTGGTGCTTGCAGTTTCACAGCTATGTCTGCTTTTGCCGTGGACACAACAGAACAACGTATCTTATTATTAGAACAACAACTCAGTGCATTGAAAGCTGAATTACAGCAACAAAAACAAGCACAAACCCAACTACAACACAGCCAAATTGTGGTACAGCAAGACCTACAAGCACAACAGCAGAATCTAGAAGCACAGCAAAGTAGCAGCAAAAAACTACTTGATTTAGGTGATAATGTCGACGTGTATGGGGTATTACGCTTTGATGGTGCTGTAGATTTTAAAAGTGCTCCTGATGGCCGGGGTCGTACCATTAACCAAATCAATCGCGCACCTTTTAATGAACCTGACTCAACGCGCTCCGATTTTACCGCTGCTGCGACGCGAATTGGGGTCAACGTTAAAGATTTAGCCGGCAATCCAAATGTTAAAGCCAAAATCGAAGCTGACTTTTGGACCAATGGTGGCCGGGGCGATGGTAATTTTCGTATCCGCCATGCTTATTTAAATGCTTATAATTGGACCTTTGGTCAAACCACGTCATTAATGTCTAATATTGAAGTGGCAACCGACGCGGTGGATTATAGTTTGCTACTTGGTAATGCCGTGGTGCGTCATCCTCAAGTCCAATACGGCTGGAAACTTAATCCAGAAAATAGTGTCAATGTGGCCTTAGAATATATGGGCGGTGGTGACCGATCTTCAGCATTACCTGCATTAACAGCCAAATACAGCTATAAAAATGGGCCAGCACACATCATTGCCAATGGTTTTGTCAATGAGAAACAAGCCCAAAGTACCAGCGAGGATATTGAAGAAATCGGTTGGGGTGTAGGTTTAGGTGGACGCTATCGCTTTGACGCGCAGAACTCTATTCAAGCGCAGTATTATCATATGGTCGGTGACCAACGCATTGTATCCTTCTTAACGCAAGGAGCAACTTCAGATGGCCACGCCTGGGGCGGTGATTTCTCAGTCGATCCTATTCAAAAAGAATTACTGCTGAATCGTTTTGATAGCTTTACTTTAGGTTACTCGCACATTTTCAATCCTAAATGGCGTGCCAATATTGCGGCAAGCATGGTAAATTTTGATGATGATTCAGACTATGCCAAAGCCAATCCTGAAAGCAATAAACGCCTAAGCGATTACGTCATTAATGGCATTTATAGTCCATGGAAAAATGTCGATTTAGGCGCGGAATATCATCATGGACAACGTGAAAGTTTTGATGGTCGGGAAGCAGATGTCTCACGTATTAATATGACTGCTAAATATAGCTTCTAGGCATAATCTTATGTCTGAAGTAACGCCATCCAAACAAGTCATCTTTATGATGGCAGTAACCTGCGCTTTATGCGCAGGTTGTAACTATTTTAATCAACCACTAATTTATTCAATTGCTCAAGATTTAAATATTTTACCTGAGCAAGCAGGTTTTACCGTGGTGTTAAGTCAAATTGGCTATACCTTAGGGCTATGCTTATTTGTGCCTTTGGGTGATTTATTTGAGAAACGTGCCTATATTTGTGGCTTGATGTTACTCACTGCCCTATCATTAATGGGCCTAGCCGCCAGCCAGCAAATCAATACTTTATATGGCTTTACGCTGCTTGCCGCCTTTTGTTCAATTAGCACGCAAATTTTAATTCCCTTTGCAGCGAGTTTATTTAATCAGCAAAAAAGTGCCGAAGTGGTTGGCTTGCTCATGAGCGGAGTGCTCATTGGTATTTTATTTGCCCGTACCTTATCTGGCTTAATTTCCACGCTATGGTCTTGGCATATGGTGTATTGGCTCAGTGGCTGCTGTATTTTACTCTTTAGTCTTTTGATGTGGTTTCAACTGCCACAAAGTAAGAGCCCGCTTGATTTAAAACCCGTACAAATTTATCAATCTTTATGGTATTTAATTAAAACCGAACCAAGACTAATGCGTCGTAGTCTCATTGGTGCCTTATCTTTTGGCATGCTCAGCATTTTATTTACTACCATGAGCTTTATTTTGGCTGAAGCACCTTATCATTTTAATGATTTTGAAATTGGGTTAATGGGCATTATTGGTGTAGTTGGGATTTGGGCATCCCAATGGACAGGCAAAATGATTGCTCGCGCTCAGGAATCTTTTTTAGCCACTTGGGCAACACGCAGTTTATTTATCGCTTGGTTGCCTTTAGCCGCTGCACAGCACAGTTTAGTTTTATATATTCTAGGCCTAATTTTTGCCTATTTTGGGATTTCAGCACTCCATGTTTTAAATCAGAATTTGGTTTATCGCATTTCGATTTCAGCACGCTCACGGATTAATGCCATTTATATGACATGTTACTTTTCTGGTGCAGCTTTAATGTCATTTTTAAGCTTAAAACTATGGCAGCATTATGGTTGGTGGGCATGTGTGATTATGGGCAGTATCTTGGGAATTTTCATTTTATTCTTAAATGCCTATGACTTAAGGCGTAAGAATAATTTAATTCAGTTAAATTTAAATGAAACTCACTCTGATCATTGTCCTAAGAATTAAAGATTTAAGCTGTATCAAGCGCTATTAGGTGACCAATTTTAGATGAAAGTGCAATTTATGTTAGATATCATAGATGAAATTTTCACCACTTATTCTCATATCTGATGTGTACTTTTGCTTAATTGGCTAAGTTAAAATAATACTGCACTTCTATTCAATAGGTCGGTAATGAGAACCTTAGGTTTTGCGTTTTGCTTGCCGTTATATGGCAATCTGCAAAGCGCGTGGATAACAGATCCTTATGGTCGATAGCACTCTAATTTTTGCCGCGCTGGTTTTTATTGGCAGTCCCATGGAGTCTAGCAGTAACTGAGTTTTAGATGCTTAGACATGCTTTATGGGGAAAACTTGTCCTCGAATCACATGGTTATGTTACGCAGAGAAAGCCAATCTTGAGCAAGATTGGCTTTGTTTTAAGCGATTTTTTTAACTGGCATGTAATAACACCACACGCCCTGTTATTTTACCTTGTTGTAAATCCTCAAAAGCCTGATTAACTTCCGTAATTGCCCTGGTTTGAATCGGAATCATATTTAAATTACGTTCTCGTACTAACTCTAGCAAGGCACGTAATTCCTGCACCGTGCCCACGTAGCTGCCTTGGATCGTAATCGGTCGCATCGCAATGCTTGGAATAGGTAAGTGTATGTCTCCTCCCATTAAGCCACATACCACAATATGTGCTCCACGTGCGGCATTTTTTAAAGCAAAATCTAAGCTATTACTGCTGCCAACTAAATCTAAAATACAAGCTGCACCACCATCAGTAAGCGCCTGTAATTGCTGGCTGGCATCTGCAGCTTGACTATTGATTGTAGCAAGTGCACCCAGTTGCTGCGCAGTTTGTAATTTGGCATCATCAATATCCACTAAAATTGCCCCCTTAGCATCTTGGGCATTTAGCAAAGCGAGTGCCATTAAGCCTAATCCGCCTGCGCCAATAATTACTACAGGTTGTTGCTGAACTTGTGCGCCAAATTTATTTAAGGCGCTAAACGTGGTTAAACCCGCACAGGCCAAAGGGGCAGCTTGAGCTGGATCAAGACCTTTTAAATCAATCAAATAGCGTGGATGAGGCACTAAAATATATTCAGCGAAACCACCTGGTTTGACAATGCCCAATTGCTGGGGTTTTAAACATAAGTTTTCTTGCTCATTTTGGCAATAACGGCAGGTATTACACCCAATCCATGGATGTAACAAGGCCTGTGTCCCTATTTCAAGTGCAGTGACTTGCTCACCATAAGCCACTACTTCACCACTAATTTCATGGCTTAAGGTCAATGGCGGCTTCACTCCACGTTCAGCCAAGGATAATTTTTTACCTTGGCCCAAATCATAATACCCATCCCATAAATGTAAGTCAGTATGACATAACCCTGCAGCATGCACTTTTATGAGGACTTCGGTGCCTTTCGGCTCAGGCATGGGTAGATTAATTTCTTGTAATGGCGCACCATGTTCTTGTACACAATAACAGCGCATCTGATTCATCCTTGTTGTTATTAAAGTTATATATTAGGCACTTTGCTGAATAATACCGCGTGCCTTTAAGCTTTGTAATTCATCTTCAGTTAAAAACTCCACTAAGACCTGATCGGTGTCTTCACCTAAGCAAGGCGGTGCTTTTTTATACTCAACTGGCGTTTTAGACAGTTTAATCGGTGAACCGATTGACTCATAATCATCACGTAAATGATGCGGCATTTTCACCAGCATCTCACGCGCTTGTATTTGTGGTTCTTCGAGCGCCTCTGCTAAATTATTAATCATCCCCACAGGTACACCCACAGCATGAATCACATCAACCCAATAGTGGGCTTCATGTTGCATAAAATGTTGCTGTAAAAGCTGTGTTAGAACATCACGGTGTTCGACCCGACCTGAATTATGCTGAAAACGCGGATCTTGGGCCAATTGGTGTAAGCCAATACTTTGGCATAGCGCGTCAAATTGTCCATCATTCCCGCACGCAATAATAAATTCACCTGCACTCGCTTTAAAGACTTGATAGGGCACAATATTGGCATGTGCATTACCAAAACGTCCTGGAACTTTACCGGAGGTTAAATAATTCATGGCCAGCACGGAAAGAGATGCGACTTGGGTATCTAACAGCGCCATATCAATATGTTGCCCTTCGCCTGTGGTATGGCGAGATAATAAAGCGGCTTGAATTGCAATGGCTGCATATAAACCTGTGGTTAAATCGGCAAAGGCTAAACCGGCTTTCTGCGGCCCACCACCCGGTAAATCATCACGCTCACCAGTGACGCTCATCATGCCACCCATACCCTGAATAATAAAATCATAACCTGCTTGCTGGGCACGTGGGCCATTTTGTCCAAAGCCTGTAATTGAACAATAGACGAGACCAGGATTGACCTTGGCTAAACTCTGATAATCTAAGCCATATTTTTTTAAAGAACCCGCTTTATAGTTTTCAATCACTACATCCGCAGTTGCTACCATTTTTAAAATTAAGGCTTGACCTTCTGGGCTCGCTAAATCAATCGCCACAGAATGCTTATTACGATTGGCTGATAAATAGTAGGCTGATTCACGCGTATTCTGCCCTTGATTGTCTTTCAGCCAAGGTGGGCCCCAAATTCGGGTATCATCGCCTGCCTGTGGTCGTTCAACTTTAATCACTTCAGCACCTAAATCGGCTAAAATTTGACTGCACCAAGGTCCAGCTAAAATACGGCTTAAATCCAATACACGAAATCCAGTTAATGCGCCCATATTGTCTAATACTTCCTTTATTGTGGCGTTTTTATTTTTTATTTCACAGAGTGAAACTAAATTTTATAACATAATTTTGGATTGTGGTGAAAAAATATGCAAGGATAAAGATTAAATTGACTCTTTTATAACAATATGAATCAAATTATACAAACTCCGACACAACAACTGATTGATTTATTAGCCTTAAATCCACTCACTGAGCAACGTTTCCTGGGAAAAAGTTTAGCTCTATTTGGTAAACGCGTGTTTGGCGGACAAATTTTGGCGCAAGCTATTATGGCTGCTGCTAAAACGTGCGATCGTCCAGTGAACTCTTTACATGCTTATTTTATTCGCCCTGGAGATAGTGCTTTCCCAATCGAATACCAAGTCGAAATCTTACGCGATGGCCAAAAATTTTCTTTAAGACAAGTGCATGCCTATCAGCATCAGCAGCTGATTTTTACTGCCTTGATTTCCATGAGCATTGAATATGCAGATTTTGATTATCAAGCCACTGTACCTGCCTATCCCGAGCAGCCATCTCATATTCAGCAGCAATATGCACGACGTTTCCATTTACATATTGAACCGCATATTGCTACACAACCCTCTGAATATATTGAATATGGCAAAACCTATGAGCCCTTAAATTTGGAATATGATACCCCATGCTATCATCAAGCGATTCTCGCTTATTACTCTGACTACAGCTTATTAAATACTGCTTTAAGTCAGTTAGATTTAAATGAGCATGATACCAATATAATGAGTGCCAGCTTAGACCACAGTTTATATTTTCATCGTGATTTTCGAGTGGACCAATGGCTACTCTATCAATTGCATTGTCCAACTGCACAGGCTGGGCGCGGTTTAAATCAGGGCTATATTTGGCAAAATAATCAATTAGTGTGTAGTGCAGTACAAGAGAGCTTAATCCGTGTGCATAAATAAAATTGATGCAAATACAATGGATTAATTTAGCATAGTTAAATAAATATAGTATTTACAAAAAAATTCCGTTATAAAATCTAAAAAAACAAAACCGTATTTATAGAAAAACAACAGGGATGCTGCATGCAGAATCTATTTGATGTACAAGGAAAAGTGGCTCTAGTGACCGGTGGCAGCCGTGGTATTGGTTATATGATTGCCCAAGGTTTATTACAACAAGGCGCCAAAGTCTATATCGTGTCACGTAAGTTAGCTCAATGCCAACAAGCGGCTGAAACATTGCAAGCCTTTGGTGAGGTGTATGCTCTATCTGCTGATTTATCTGATGTTGAACAAATTGAGTCCTTTGTTCAACAGTTTAAACAGCATGAAAGCCACTTAGATCTTTTGGTAAATAATGCAGGCGCAACTTGGGGCGCACCTTTAGGTGAATACCCTGAACAGGGTTGGGATAAAGTAATGGACACCAATGTTAAATCGGTGTTTTTTTTAACTCAAGCCTTATTACCTTTATTAAAACAAGCTGCAACTGACCAGCAACCCGCTAAAATTATTAATATCGGTTCTATGGATGGCTTAACCGTACCGCGTTTTGACAGTTATGCCTATTCAAGCAGTAAAGCAGCTTTACATCATTTAACCCGACATTTAGCTGGCCATTTAGCTGGACAATCCATTCAAGTGAATGCTATTGCACCTGGGCCTTTTGCCACACAAATGATTCAATTTGTTTTAGAACACAATAAACAAGAACTTGAACAACGCATTCCACTACAACGCATTGGTCAAGCTGAAGATTTAATTGGAACTACCCTATTTTTAGCGTCCAAAGCCTCAAACTATATTACTGGCGCAGTGATCCCTTTAGATGGCGGATACTCAACCACGCGCTAAGGAGCTTATTATGAATCAAATGCTCAATTTAGAAGATTACCAACTATTGGTAGGTCAAACTTTACACTCACCGTGGCTCGCGTTAGACCAAGAACGAATTAATGCCTTTGCTGATGCCACTTTAGATCATCAATTTATTCATATTGATCCGGAAAAGGCCGTACAAACTCCTTTTCAAGGTACCATTGCTCATGGCTTACTGACTTTATCGCTGTTGCCTTATTTTAGTCAGCAGACTTTGCCTAAATTAAACGGCTTAAAAATGGGCATTAATTATGGCTATAATAAAATTCGCTTTTTATCGCCGGTCAAGTGTGGCAGTTCATTACGTGCACATATCTTGATTCAAAGTTTTACTCCACTCAATAATTCACAATATCAACTAATTACTCAAGTCACTATTGAAATTCAAGGACAAGAAAAACCTGCCTTAGTGGCCGAGTGGATTAATTTATTTATTGCTTAATTTTTATTTTACAAGGAAAGTAGGTATGCAAAATCAATTTCAAGATCAGGTGGCTATTGTCACAGGTGCAGCCAATGGCTTAGGTAAATCTTATGCATTAGCATTGGCTGAGCTGGGTGTTAAAGTGGTAGTCAATGATGTCGGCGGTTCACGCGATGGTTCAGGTCAAGATCAAAGTGCTGCGGCCAAAGTCGTTGAAGAGATTCAAGCCAACGGAGGAACAGCCCTACTTAGCTATGCTGACATTACCAATTATAATGCTGTCACTGAAATGGTCAATGACGTGCTAAAACACTTTGGGCGTATCGATATTTTGATTAATAATGCAGGTATTTTGCGTGATTCGACCTTTTCTAAAGCCAATTTAGATGATTTTTGGCAGGTCGTCGATGTGCATCTCAAAGGCAGTGTACATTGTACTAAAGCGGTTTGGGATGTGATGAAAGCACAAAACTATGGCCGTATTGTACTGACCTCCTCTGCCTCAGGCTTATATGGTAATTTTGGACAAACTAACTATGCTGTGGCCAAATCAGCGTTGTTAGGCTTGATGAATGTTTTAGATGCCGAAGGTAAAAAATATAACATTAAAGTCAACTTATTGGCGCCAAGCGCACATACGCGTATGACTGATGAATTGTTACCAGAAGCAGCAAAACCCTTGTTGACTGCCGATGCTATTACCCCTGCAACTTTATTTTTAGCTGGTCCAGACGCACCCTCTAAAACCATTTTAGCAGTGGGTGCAGGTGTATATGCTAGAAGCTATATTTTTGAAACAGAAGGTGTTTTCATTCCCAAAGAACAGCGTACACCAGAAATTATTGCTCAACATTTTGAGCAAATTTCTGCCTCTGAACAACGCCATTATTTAAATAGTGCCTCAGAACAAACTGTACGTTTTGTCGAAAAGGCTATGCAACACTAAGCAATTCAATCAGGTGGCTTAAATCATTTAAGCCGCCATTTTCGCTTGCGTGAGTGCTTGATGTGCCCAGACATTTAAGCCAAGCCCTGCAAAAATCACATAACAAATATAATGATGCACTTGCGCTGCGCTTTGCCCAAAACCTGTCATGATCCATTGCCGACAATAGGCAATTGCTCCCTCAATTAACATTTTAAAAATTTCTACAGGCAGTGAATGCGGTTTAAAATGCGCAGGCAAAGCATTAAACCAATATTCTAGACCCGCCACATAATGGCCTTTAATGACATTTAGCTCTGCTAAAATTTTATTTGTGGTATAAGGTGCCAGAGCAAAAAATGCGTTGGCATAAACAGCATTTTGTGGAATATGATGTACATAAGCCCAAATCGCATGCTCTAAACGGGCCTTATGATCTATACCTTTGGCATAAGCTTGATGCAACACTTTAATATGTGCGGAGCTAATACGTTCAAAACACTGTAAATAACAATCTTCTTTGTCTTTAAACAATTTATAAAACGTCGTCTTAGATACACCAGCACGGTCAATGATATCTTGGACAGAAGTCGCCGCGTAGCCTTTTTGGTCCAAATGATAAGCTGTCGCTTCAATTAAGCGTCCACGCTGTGACAACATGACCACTGCAGGCGGTAGGCTATTGCTACCACGTGGCAATACACGGCGTTCTACCTGATCTAGCGCTGGCATATGAGATTCGATGATGGGATCTAATTTTGGCATCTGCAGCTCGTTTTTATAGGCAAGTCTCATCTTGAAGTGTAGCGAATTTAACAGAAAATTGCATATCTTTTCCCACGCATTAATGCTTCTTCGCTTCCCGACCAATGACAAGTAAAAGCCATATGCTAAGACTTGTTTGTATAAATACATCTATGTTTATATAGATAAAGCACGTGATATGATCGGCGCGATTCTTACAACAACAATAACATCAGGAAGTATTTTTATGTCTAAGGAAAGTTATATTGATTCAAACACTACTACCGTAACACCCATACCTGAAGCCTCAAGTGGCAATCGAACTTGGAAAATCTTGTTTTTTTTGTTCTTAGCCAATATGTTGAATTTTTTTGACCGTACCATTCCCTCTATTATTATTGAACCTTTACGTTTCGAGTTTAAACTCAGTGATTTACAATTAGGTCTGGTCACTGCAGCATTTACTTTGGTTTATGCGGTTGCAGGCTTACCCTTTGGACGTTTAGCCGATAAAGGCTCACGTAAAAATATTATTGGTTGGGGGTTACTCATTTGGAGTGGTTTTACCGCCATGAATGCTATGGCGTGGAACTATATCTCATTTTTCTTGGTACGTATTGGCGTGGGGATTGGCGAAGCCAGTTATGCACCTGCCGCCAATTCTATGATTGCTGACTTGTTCCCCCCTGAGCGTCGTGCACGTGCAGTGGGCATTTTTATGCTTGGCTTACCTATTGGTTTATTACTGGCATTTTTTACTGTAGGTTCAATTGCAGAATACTTTAATAGTTGGCGAGCACCATTTTTACTGGCCGCTGTCCCTGGCATTATCTTGGCTATATTCTTCTTTCGTATGAAGGAACCACAGCGTCAACAACTACAAAATGCCACTGCTGCACCGGTACATACGGTGCATCAACCAGTACGCCAGTTACTCAAAATTAAAACCTTACGCTGGTTAATTTTATCCGGTGTGAGTATGAATTTTGCAGCCTATGCAGGTAACGCTTTTTTTGTGCCCATGTTTCAACGTTATTTTGGCTTAAGTTTAACCCAAGCCGCCGTGATTACTGGATGCGTGGTTGGGATCACTGGTTTAATTGGCTTAGTATTGGGTGGCATAATCGCCGACCGTGCACATCAACGTTTAGCAGGTGGTCGCTTATTATTTGGTGCGATAAGCCTGTTGTTCTCAGCAATTTTTATTGCCGTAGCCTTATACCTTGGCAATGACTCATTAACTGCTGTTGTGATTTTACTCAGTATTGGTTGGCTCGCGTCTTATAATTATTACACGACGGTTTATCCAGCAATTCAAGATGTGGTGCAACCAAATTTACGTGCGACAGCTGTAGCGGTATATTTTGCTTGTATGTATATTTTAGGTGGTGCTTTTGGACCGGTCGTAGTGGGAGCATTGTCTGATCATTTTTCTAATGCTGCTATGCTCGCTTCAGGTTCTACTGTGATGTTAGAGCAATTTAAAGCGGTAGGTTTACATCATGCTTTATATGTCATTCCTGTAGCGCTATTGATTACATCGATCTTCTTATACTTTGCAGCACGTCAATTTAAACAAGATTGTCCAGATTAAAGACACAAAAAACCCATGCAATGCATGGGTTTTTTTCACTTTACTTTCTAAAAAGAAAAATTAAAGTGGGCTAATCGCGTTAGCTTGAGAGCCTTTAGGACCAGCAACGATTTCAAATTGAACGCGTTGGCCTTCTTGCAATACTTTGAAGCCTTTTACTTGGATTTGGCTGTAGTGTGCAAACACGTCTTCGCCAGAATCTGCTGCAATAAAACCAAAACCTTTAGTTTCGTTAAACCATTTAACTGTGCCAGTTACTACGTTTGACATAGATTTTTCCTATACTTTAAAAACTTTGTATGGCTTGTGCCATAGTGCCTAAGACAATAAACTTTGCAACGAAAAAATCTGATAAAACGAAGGGAACAACGAAATGAAAAGATTTGCGATAACAACAGTATTATTATTTTAGTGACTCCAATTATACATGGCTTGAATAGATAAGCAAGCCTTTTGGTTAAAATATATCAATCGCTTCTCAAATGCGTTATAGCGATAGAAATACTGCACTATAACGCATCTTCAGAATCCAGCTATTAACTGGTTTGGCGATCAAGAGTAATCTTTGTTTGAGGGTCAGCTATATGTTGCTCATGTTGACCATCTACTGATACTTTTAGATTGACCAAATAAATAGCAATGGCGGCAATCACACCAGGAATGGCGATCAGTAAAAAGTTCATTTGGTGGGGTAGTTCAAAGGTCAGTAATGCACCTGTTAAGACTGGACCCACAATGGCACCAATACGTCCCACTCCAGAAGCCCATCCCATGCCTGTTGAACGCACATTAGCAGGATAAAACTGTGCGACAAAAGTATATAGTAAGATTTGCGAACCAATCGTGGCTGCACCAGCAAGCGCGATTAAGCTATAGAGCACCAGTTGTGGACTATTAAAGCCAAGTAAAATTAAGGCCAGCGCCCCCACAACGAATAAACTGGTGAGTACTTTTTTAATATGAAAGCGATCTGCTAACATCCCACCGCCAATCGCGCCAACCATGCCACCAATATTTAAAGCAAATAAAAAAATCATACTGGCGCCAAGTGAATAACCTGCTTGAATCATCAATTTTGGTAACCAGCTGCCCAGCGCATAAACCATCAATAAGCACATAAAAAATGCCAACCAGAACATAAAGGTGCTTAAACTGCGCCCCTGCTGGAATAAAGCTTTTAAAGGTGCTTGATCTGCGACATTCACTTCAGGTAATACAAATTGAGTTTGCGCAGTTAAACGCTGTTCAGGTGCGATTTTATGAACAATTTTCGCAACCTCATCATTTTGCTGTTTTTGCGTCAAAAACATTAATGATTCAGGTAAATATTTCCATAATATAGGCAAAAATAAACATGGAATACCAGCGATATAGAACATGATTTTCCAGCCATAGTCACCCACTAACCATGCCCCTAATAATGCTGAGCTCATACCACCAATGGCATAACCACTAAACATGAGTGCCACCAAAGTACTGCGAATACGTTTGGGCGCATATTCAGTCATCAAGGCGACGACATTAGGCATCACACCGCCAATACCCAGTCCAGCTAAAAAGCGCAGCACTGCAAATTGGGTCGGATTTTCGGCAAACGCCCCTAAAAAGGTAAAACCACTAAAAATGGCCACACAAATTAAAATAGTTTTCTTACGCCCCAAACGATCCGCTAAAGTGCCAAAGCCCATAGCACCAAACATCATACCAAATAGAGCACTACTGGCGAGTAAGCCTGCTTGAACGGTCGTTAGGCCCCATTCTTGCATCAATAAAGGTAGTGCCACTCCGTAAATGACCAGATCGTAACCATCAAAAATGATAATACTCAAACACCAAAGCAATACGCTCCAATGGAATGGGCGGAATTTTGCTTCATCCACCACACGCTGAATTTGAATCTGCTCAGCCATACTTCACCTCCTTATTGTGAAGAACAATCTGCTGTGCACAATGCGTGATTAAAACTCCTTTGTCCAAAACTGTTTAAGCATACATTTATACTTAAAAAGTGGTATTTTTCCACAATATCTCAATTTTCAATACTTTAAAAAGCAGAACGGTCGTATTGAATGGCCTCTAAATCATAGACTTGATAAATACAATCAAATAATGCGCGTAGATCGTCGGCTGCATCTAAATTACGAATCGCCATAAATACAGGACTGACTGCATCATGCTCATGAATCGGAATATAGTGAACATGCGCTAAGCGCACTGATTGGGCACTTTCAGGCACAATACATATTCCTTCAGCCGCAGCCACTAAACCCAAAGCCAATTGAATTTCACGAACCAACTTTAAACTTTTGGGTGTGAGGCTATGCTCTGCAAAGATTCCTTGAACTTGCGTGGCAAAGTTAGGCCCAGTGCTGTTTGGGTATAAAAATAAGTTTTCTTGTTCAATTTCAGCCAAACTAATTGCGTCTTGTTGAGCCAAAGGATGGCTTTGATGCACTGCTGCAACTAGAGGTTCTTCACGTAATAAAATGCGTTTCACATTCGGATCAGAAATACGTAGACGACCAAAACCAACATCAATTTGACCTTTTTTAAGCGCTTGAATCTGCTCAAAAGTCGACATTTCAATCAACTCAACTTTTAAACTAGGCTGTTGTTGACGAAATACATAAATAATTTTTGACAATAATCCATACAGTAATGACGCCACAAAGCCAATTTTAATACTACGTTCAACAATACCTATTCGTGTGGTCATAGATTTGACTTCTTCAGCGTTAGACAAAAGTTTAACGGCATGCTGATAAAAGAATTGCCCTGCTTCAGTCAACTGTAATGGACGTGTACCACGTTCGAATAACTGCACCCCAATTTCGGCTTCAAGCTGTTGTATTTGGCGGCTTAGCGGGGGTTGAGCGATGAATAAACGTTCTGCTGCTTTGGTAAAACTTTTGGTTTCCGCCACGGCGACAAAATAACGTAAATGTCGCAATTCCATGGGCTCACTCCTTAACTTCATATCTTAAAGGTATAAAAAAATGCTAATTTGATCTTCGACAGCAAAAATTTATTCTTTTAAGGTATATGCAAGAACAGCGAAACGCAAGTACAGCCCGGAAGAGATTATGTACACAGCAATAGAAACAATTTTGGTGGAAATTCCAACCATCCGCCCACACAAAATGGCGGTTGCAACGATGCAAACCCAAACCTTGGTGTTGGTGAAAATCAGTACGGCTGATGGCTTTGTGGGCTGGGGTGAGGCCACCACTATCGGTGGTTTAGGTTATGGTGATGAAAGCCCTGAAAGTGTCAAAACTAATATTGAAACCTACTTTGCCCCACTGTTAAAAACATTATCGGGCTTGAATATTGCACAAACATTACAAGTCTTAAAAAAGAATATCAATGGTAACCGTTTTGCCAAGTGTGCCATTCAAACTGCGTTACTCGATATTCAAGCACAGCGTTTAGGCGTGCCTGTATCTGAATTACTCGGTGGCCGTTTACGTGATAGCGTGCCTGTCCTTTGGGTACTTGCATCTGGCGATACAGAGAAAGATATTGCTGAAGCAAAACGCATGGTGGCAGCAAAACGCCATAATATTTTCAAACTTAAAATTGGTTCACGTGCAGTAGAAGCGGATGTTGAACATGTGCTGGCCATTAAACAAGCTTTGGGTAAAGACGTATCGATTCGTGTCGATGTCAACCGTGCTTGGACTGAATTAGAAGCCATTAAAGGCATTCAATTACTCCAAGATGGTGGTGTTGATTTAATTGAGCAGCCATGTGCGATTGATAATATTGATGCGATGCAACGTTTAACTCAACGATTTGATGTTGCCATCATGGCGGACGAATCGCTTATGGGTCCAAGTACTGCATATCGCTTAGCTAAACGTCATGCAGCATCTGTATTTGCAGTTAAAGTTGCGCAATCAGGGGGCTTAATCGAAGGTTGCGAAGTAGGCACCATCGCTCGTCTAGCCGGCATTGACCTCTATGGCGGCACTATGCTCGAAGGTCCTGTGGGAACTATTGCTTCAGCGCATGTGTTCTCTACTTTTGAAAAATTAGCGTATGGCACTGAACTTTTTGGCCCATTGCTACTGACCGAAGACATTTTAACAACGCCGCTGCAATACCAAGATTTCGAATTACATTTGCCAAAAACGGCAGGTTTAGGTCTAGAACTGGATCTAAACAAAATTGACAACTTACGTCGTCAATAAACCCAGAATTAAAGAAGGAGTGAAACATGCTGTTTCAGGTACGAATGGATGTCAATATCCCACGTGATATGCCGGTTGAACAAGCCAATGAAATTAAAGCTGTAGAAAAAGCCTATTCGCAAGAGTTACAGCAGCAAGGGAAATGGCGTCATATTTGGCGTATTACCGGTCAATATTCCAACATCAGTATTTTTGATGTCGAAAGTAACGAAGAGCTGCATACGATTTTACAAGGTTTACCGTTGTATCCGTATATGCACATTGAAGTGATGGCACTCAATCGTCATCCCTCTTCAATTCGTGAAGACGATCGTTAATTTAAGCCACATCAATTAGTTTAAATTTTCAGCATGGATGCAGTTTTTTTGCTGCATCTTGACCCCCTTATTGTCCAAAAAAGGAAATCGGCCAGCCATCTCGCCAGCCCAAGTTAAATTGCGATGAATGTGCTTGCCATACATATTTACAGGAGTAAATGTATGAATCGCCAAGAAATTGATGCTTTAGTTAAGCAAATGAACGTTGACACTGCAACAGGTCCAGTGGATGCACGTGTACAACAAATTGTGGTGCGTTTACTTGGAGATTTGTTCCAAGCGATTGAAGACTTAGACATCAGCCAAACGGAACTTTGGAAAGGTCTTGAGTATTTTACTGATGCAGGTCAAGCCAACGAACTTGGTCTTTTAGCTGCTGGTTTAGGTTTAGAGCACTATCTTGATTTACGTGCTGACGAAGCTGATGCGAAAGCAGGCATCACTGGTGGTACGCCACGTACCATTGAAGGCCCATTGTATGTTGCTGGTGCACCAGAATCTGTCGGTTTTGCCCGTATGGATGATGGTTCTGAAGAAGGCAAAATTCCGACTTTAATTATTGAAGGTATTGTTAAAGATACTCAAGGTAACATCATTGAGGGTGCTAAAGTTGAAGTTTGGCATGCCAACAGCTTAGGTAACTACTCGTTCTTCGATAAGTCACAATCTGACTTCAACTTACGTCGTTCGATCTTAACTGATGCACAAGGTCAATACACTGCTTTAACAACTATGCCTGTAGGTTATGGTTGCCCTCCACAAGGTACCACTCAGCTTGTATTAGACAAACTTGGTCGTCACGGTAACCGCCCTTCACACGTGCATTACTTCGTTACTGCACCGGGTTACCGTAAGTTAACCACTCAGTTTAACATCGAAGGTGATGAATACCTTTGGGATGACTTTGCATTCGCAACACGTGATGGCTTGGTAGCGACTGCCGTAGACGTAACTGATGAAGCTGAAATCGCTCGTCGTGGCCTGAAAGGTGCGTTCAAACACATTCAATTTGACATTGAATTAGTCAAAGATGTTGAAGGTGCACC
Organism: Acinetobacter sp. CY05; assembly: GCF_059515805.1. Classification (NCBI taxonomy): domain Bacteria; kingdom Pseudomonadati; phylum Pseudomonadota; class Gammaproteobacteria; order Moraxellales; family Moraxellaceae; genus Acinetobacter; species Acinetobacter sp. CY05. The sequence continues at coordinate 106,551 of NZ_JCAKMW010000009.1, forward strand.
TTCAACTGAAGTTGAACGCCGCCGCGCATCAGCATAAATCATTCAGTCGGAATCGGGATAATCCATCCATTATCCCGATGACTTCCCCTCAATTTGGAAAGTCGGAGAACGTCCATGCCACGTATTCCTGTAATTAATACCAGCCATCTAGATCGTCTTGATGAGTTACTTGTAGACAACTTTGAGACAGGTGAGTTTAAACTTCATCGTTCAGTTTTCACTGATCAAGCCCTTTTTGATTTAGAGATGAAATACATCTTTGAAGGCAACTGGGTTTACTTGGCGCACGAAAGCCAAATTCCAAATAATAACGATTACTACACAACATATATTGGTCGTCAGCCGATCGTTATTGCACGTAACCGCCAAGGCGAGTTAAATGCGATGATCAATGCATGTTCACACCGTGGTGCACAGCTTTGCCGTAACAAACGTGGTAACAAAGCAACCTATACTTGCCCATTCCATGGTTGGACATTTAACAACTCAGGTAAACTTTTAAAAGTTAAAGATCCAGCAGATGCAGGTTATTCTGATTGCTTTAACAAAGAAGGTTCACACGACCTGAAAAAAGTTGCACGTTTTGAAAACTATAAAGGTTTCTTATTCGGTAGCTTAAACCCAGACGTATTACCATTAGAAGAATTCTTAGGTGAAACGACTAAAATTATCGACATGATCGTAGGTCAGTCTGATCAAGGTTTAGAAGTCTTACGTGGTGCTTCAACGTATACCTACGAAGGCAACTGGAAACTGACGGCTGAAAACGGCGCAGACGGTTACCACGTATCAGCAGTTCACTGGAACTACGCTGCAACGACTCAGCAACGTAAAGAGAAAGAAGCGGGTGACAACATCCGTGCCATGAGCGCTGGTTCTTGGGGTAAACAAGGCGGTGGTTCTTACGGTTTTGAAAACGGTCACATGTTACTTTGGACACAGTGGGCAAACCCTGAAGACCGTCCTAACTTCCCGAAAGCAGAAGAATATGCTGAAAAATTCAGCCCTGCAATGTCGAAGTGGATGATCGAGCGTTCACGTAACCTTTGCTTGTATCCAAACGTTTACTTGATGGATCAGTTCGGTTCACAAATCCGTGTCCTTCGCCCGATCTCTGTCGATAAAACAGAAGTGACCATCTACTGTATCGCACCTGTAGGTGAAGAGCCAGAAGCACGTACACGCCGTATTCGTCAATATGAAGACTTCTTCAACGCTTCAGGTATGGCAACTCCGGATGACTTAGAAGAATTCCGCGCATGTCAAGCAGGCTATGCAGGTATCGAGCTTGAATGGAACGATATGTGCCGTGGTTCTAAGCATTGGATCAATGGTCCAGATGATGCTGCAAATGAAATCGGTCTTAAACCAAAACTTTCAGGCATTAAAACTGAAGATGAAGGTTTATACCTTGCACAACATCAACATTGGTTAGAAGAAATGAAACGTGCGATTAAAGCAGAGCAAGCTTTAGCTGAACAAGGAGATCACGCATGAGCAACGCGAATCTTGAAGCAACTTTAGAATCAGTGAGCCAGTTCTTATTTAAAGAAGCGCGCCTACTTGATGATGAGCAATGGGATGAGTGGTTAGCGTGCTATGCACCTACAGCCTCTTTCTGGATGCCATCTTGGGATGACTACAATACTTTAACTGAAGATCCACAATCTGAGATCTCGTTAATTTATTATCCAGATCGTCAAGGCTTAGAAGACCGCGTGTTCCGTATTAAAACAGAACGTTCTTCTGCAACCATGCCTGATACACGTACAAGCCACAATGTAAACAACATTGAGATTCTTGAGCGTCATGAAGACAAGGTTATTGTACGTTTTAACTGGAACACTTTAAGTTACCGCTACCAAAAATCGTACAGCTACTTTGGTATGTCACGTTACGAAATCGATTTATCAGGTGATCAACCACAAATTTTAAATAAATATGTGGTACTTAAAAATGATTACATCAACCAAGTGATTGATGTTTATCACCTCTAATAAGTTCTTTTAAGTGCTTTTATTTTTACAAGCACTGCCTTTAGCTAAAAGGATTTTTAGCTAAAGGTTTCTCTCTCTGTTCCCCAGATTTTTTTATAGGATTTTCAGCCATGTCAAACCACAACATTGCTCTTCAATTTGAAGATGGCGTGACACGCTTCATTTCAGTTGCTCAAGGTGAATCTTTATCTGACGCCGCTTATCGTCAAAAGATTAATATTCCACTAGATTGCCGTGACGGCGCATGTGGTACTTGCCGTGCATTTTGTGAATCGGGTACATATGACATGCCTGAAGAAACTTATATTGAAGATGCACTGACGCCAGAAGAAGCTGAGCAAGGCTATATCCTAGCCTGCCAATGCCGCCCTACTTCTGATGCGGTATTCCAAATTCAAGCATCTTCTGATGTCTGCAAAACAGAAATTCATACTTACCAAGGTACTTTGGCAAGTGTAGAAAACTTATCAGAATCTACTATTACCTTTGATATCCAATTAGACGAAGGTCAACCAGACATCAACTTCCTTGCGGGTCAATATGTCAACGTAGGTATTCCAGGCACGCAAGAAACACGTTCATACTCTTTCAGCTCTAAACCAGGTAACCGTTTAACCAGTTTCGTTGTTCGTAACGTACCTAACGGTAAAATGAGTAGCTTCTTAAGCGAAACAGCGAAAGTTGGCGACAAAATGACATTTACGGGTCCATTTGGTAGCTTCTACTTACGTAATGTTGCACGTCCTGTTGTAATGCTTGCGGGTGGTACAGGTATTGCCCCATTTATGTCGATGCTTCAAGTATTAGAAGAAAAAGGTTCTGAGCATCCAGTACGCCTTGTATTTGGTGTGACCAATGACTTCGACTTAGTTGCACTTGAAGAACTGAACAAATTACAAGAGAAACTTTCTTGGTTCGAATATCGCACAGTGGTTGCAAGCCCTGAATCTGCGCATGAGCGTAAAGGTTATGTCACAGGTCATATCGAAACAGAATGGTTAAATGGCGGTGACGTAGACGTTTACCTGTGTGGTCCTGTACCTATGGTCGATGCGGTTCGTGGTTGGTTAGATGCAGAAGGTGTTAAACCGGCGAGCTTCTTATTCGAAAAATTCTCAGCAAACTAATTGAGAGCGATTCAAATGTCTGATCGTCAAAGATTTTTAAATAAAGTTGTGATCGTCACGGGTGCCGCGCAAGGCATTGGTCGCGGGGTTGCCTTACAAGTTGCCAGCGAAGGCGGACACGTTGTCATGGCTGACTTTTCTGACTATGTCGATGATGTGCTTGCAGAAATCACCAATGCAGGCGGTCAAGCGATTGTGGTTAAAGCCAACCTAGAGACTTTCTCAGGTGCACAATCCGTTGTTGCCAAAGCAGTTGAAAGCTACGGTCGTGTTGATGCCCTCATCAACAACGTCGGGGGTGCAATTTGGATGAAACCTTTTCAAGAATTTTCTGAAGAAGAAATCATCAAAGAAGTCAATCGTTCATTGTTCCCAACCCTATGGTGCTGCCGTGCAGTACTTCCTGAAATGTTGAAAAACAAAAAAGGAACGATTGTAAACGTCTCTTCAATTGCAACACGTGGCATTAACCGTATCCCTTACTCTGCTGCCAAAGGCGGTGTAAATGGTTTAACAGCATCTTTAGCATTTGAACATGCCAAAGATGGCATCCGTGTCAATGCGGTTGCAACAGGTGGTACAGAAGCACCGCCGCGTAAAGTACCGCGTAATGCTGCGCCAATGTCTGAGCAAGACCAAGCGTGGATGCAACAAGTGGTCGATCAAACCATTGATCGTACCTTTATGGGTCGTTATGGCACGATTCAAGAACAAGTGAATGCAATTACATTCCTTGCTTCAGATGAATCATCTTATATCACAGGTACAGTGGTTCCTGTGGGTGGTGGTGATCAGGGTTAACCTGATCTCCCCCTCTCATTTGCAGGATCATTGACGCAAGGAGGCATCATCCAATGGCAACCCTGTTAAAAACATTACAAGAGGATTGGTCGATCTCAGCCACAGTTGCAGGATTTTTAGCTGTGCTGATTTCTTATGCCGGCCCGCTGATTATCTTTTTCCAAGCCGCACAGCAAGCTCAAGTCTCTCAAGAGATGATGATCTCTTGGATCTGGGCCATTTCCATCGGTGCTGCGTGTGCTGGGATTTTTTTATCACTTAAATATAAAGTCCCAATTGTGACAGCATGGTCAGCACCGGGTACTGCCTTACTGGTTACTTTATTCCCTGAATTGTCTTTAAATGAGGCCATTGCTGCCTATATTACCTCAGCTGTGGTGATTTTTCTGATTGGGATTTCTGGTTCCTTTGACAAACTTTTAAAGTGGATTCCACAAAATATTGCCGCTGCCATGATGGCGGGCATTTTATTTCAATTTGGCTTAAGTTTATTTAAAGCCAGCGACTCCATGCCATGGATTGTGTTTGGTATGTTGGCTGTTTTTTTGCTCGCCAAACGTTTGACTCCACGCTACACCATGTTATGGGTACTTTTATCCGGTGTCATCTTGGCGATGTCTTTTGGGCAAATTAATCCAGTGACTGTCGACTTTCAATTGGCGGTACCGCAGTGGATTCAACCTGAATGGAGCTGGTCATCGACCTTAAACTTTGCCCTGCCGCTGATTTTAGTCAGCTTGTCTGGTCAGTTTTTACCAGGCATGTCGATCATTAAACTCAGTGGGTATGACGTCCCAGCCAAACCCATTATTGCAACGACCAGTATCGCCTCCCTTGCTGTGGCATGTATGGGTGGAATTACCATCGTTTTAGCCTCTATTACCGCTGCTTTGTGTATGGGTAAAGACGCCCATGAACTCAAAGATAAACGTTATATCGCTGGCATCGCCAACGGTGTTTTTTACATTTTAGGGGGTTTATTTGCTGGCAGCATCGTGATGCTGTTTAGCCTACTCCCTAAAGAGTTGATTGCAGCACTGGCTGGACTGGCTTTACTGGGTGCGATTGCCAGCAATATTTCTGTAGCCATGCAACATGAAAATCAACGCGATGCTGCACTATTAACCTTTTTAGCCACTGCTTCTGGGATGCAATTTTTGGGTCTCAGTTCAGTATTCTGGGGCATTTGTATTGGCATGTTGGCGCACCTGATCTTAACACCGCGCGCCGTGCCAGTCACAAAGGCACCGTCCTCTTCTAAACCTCATTCATCTAAGGAAACGACATGATTGATAAAAGTTCAACGTCAATGCAAGCCGCACTGGCACAAATTAAAGATGGTGCCACCATCATGATCGGTGGCTTTGGGACAGCAGGACAACCTGCCGAACTGATTGATGGTTTAATTGAGCTGGGTGTTAAAGACTTGGTGATTGTTAATAACAATGCTGGAAATGGTGATTACGGTTTAGCAAAGCTGCTCCAAGCAGGCGCTGTGCGTAAAATTATTTGTTCTTTCCCGCGTCAGTCAGATTCTTATGTGTTTGATGAGCTATACCGTGCCGGAAAAATCGAGTTAGAACTTGTCCCACAAGGTAACTTGGCTTGCCGTATTCAAGCAGCAGGTATGGGTTTAGGTCCAATCTATACCCCGACAGGTTTTGGTACTTTGCTTGCTGAAGGCAAACCAACCCTCAACTATGAAGGCAAAGATTACGTTTTAGAAAACCCAATCAAAGCAGACTTTGCTTTAATTAAAGCGCACAAGGGCGACCGTTGGGGTAACTTGGTGTACCGTAAATCTGCACGTAACTTTGGTCCAATTATGGCACAAGCAGCAGCAGTAACAATTGCACAAGTATCAGAAGTGGTTGAATTAGGTGCGTTAGACCCTGAACACATCATCACTCCGGGTATTTTTGTACAACACGTTGTACAAGTTAAACCTGCACAGTAATTTGAGATTGGAGAAATAAAATGAGTTATCAAAAATTAACCCGTGATCAAATTGCTGAACGTGTTGCACAAGATATTCCTGATGGTGCTTATGTCAACCTTGGTATTGGCTTACCGACTAAGATTTCGAGCTATTTACCTTCTGACAAAGATGTATTTTTACATTCTGAAAATGGTTTATTGGCTTTTGGTCCACCCCCTGCAGAAGAAGACCGTGATCCTGAGTTAATTAACGCAGGTAAAGAATTTGTGACCTTGCTTGAGGGTGGCGCATATTTCCACCACGGTGATTCATTTGCCATGATGCGTGGCGGTCACTTAGACATCGCTGTCCTTGGTGCGTTCCAAGTAGCGGAAAATGGCGACCTTGCCAACTGGCATACAGGCGCACCTGATGCAATTCCTGCGGTTGGCGGTGCCATGGACTTAGCCGTTGGCGCGAAAAAGGTCTTTATTACCACGGATCACGTGACTAAAAAAGGCGAACCAAAAATCGTGGCTGAGCTATCTTATCCTGCAACAGGTTTGAAATGTGTAGACCGCATTTATACCGACCTTTGTGTGATTGATGTGACACCTGATGGCATGAAAGTCATTGAGAAAGTTGAAGGCTTATCTTTTGAAGAACTTCAATCTATGACTGGCGCAAAACTCATTGATGCGACTCAAGGCTAATTTATCAATCCTCCCTAAATTCCTCCTTCATTAAAGGAGGGACTTTCCACCCAATGAATTTAAGGATTGGGAACTCTTCCCTTTTTTAAAGGGAGGTCGGGAGGGATTCAAAGATTTAGGACATAAATAAATGAAAAATGCATATATCATCGATGCCATTCGTACGCCATTTGGTCGCTATGCAGGCGGTTTAGCGCCTGTCCGTGCTGATGACTTAGGTGCAGTGCCACTTCAAGCACTGATGCAACGTAACCCAAGCATCAATTGGGAAAAAGTTGACGATATTATTTACGGCTGTGCCAACCAAGCGGGTGAAGACAACCGTAACGTCGGTCGTATGTCTGCACTGCTTGCTGGTGTACCGTATCAAGTACCAGCAACAACAGTAAACCGTTTATGTGGTTCATCACTTGATGCCGTGGCGATGGCAGCCCGCGCCATTAAAGCGGGTGAAGCAGACCTGATTGTTGCAGGTGGGCTTGCTGGTGTACCGTATCAAGTACCAGCAACAACAGTAAACCGTTTATGTGGTTCATCACTTGATGCCGTGGCGATGGCAGCCCGCGCCATTAAAGCGGGTGAAGCAGACCTGATTGTTGCAGGTGGTGTGGAATCTATGTCACGCGCACCACTGGTAA